>NZ_JAYESI010000130.1:0-424 GCF_041903675.1 Corallococcus sp. RDP092CA
ATTGACATGGCGGCTGAGGCGCTGTCGCTCGAAGGCAAGCGGAGGTTGCTTCAAAGCTACGACGCCGACGCCCCCCGCCTCCTCATCGACAGCGCTCCCTGCGCGCGCGTCGGCCGGTACACGGCGACGTACAAGACGAGGCAAGGGGAAGTCGAAGTAGAGCGCAGCCTCTACCGCCGGATGGGACAGCGAAACGGCCCCACGGTGGACACCGTCAGCTTGCGCGCCGGATGCGTGGCGGACGGCTGGCTGCCCGAGGCAGCGTGCGGCATGGCCCACCTGCTGGCCCATGGGACCTCGCGCGAGGCGCAGGGGACTGCCCGCGCGCTGGGCGTGCTGCCCTACAGCCGCAGCAGCTTCGAGCGGGTGGGGCATGCGGTTGGCGCGCTGTACGGGGAGGGGCGTGTGCGCGTGGAGGCCGCTC
>NZ_JAYESI010000131.1:0-411 GCF_041903675.1 Corallococcus sp. RDP092CA
GGCGCTGCCCGGCGTGCGGCGGTGAGGCGCTCAAGCCCCTGGGCGAGGGGAGACGGACGGTGGTGTACGAGTACGTGCCGGCCCTCTTTGAGAAGCAGGTGCACGTGCAGGAAGTCCTGGCGTGCGCCTGCGGCCGAGGTGTCGTCACCGCGCCCGCGCCGCTCAAGGTGGTTGACAAGGGCGAGTACGGGCCGGGTCTCCTGGCCCACGTCGTCGTCTCCAAGTGCGCGGACGCCATGCCCCTGCACCGGCTGGCTCAGCGGATGGAGCGCGGCGGCGTCCCCATGAGCCGCAGCACGCTGACGGACCTCTTCCACCAGTCGGCCGAGGTGCTGCTGCCCTTGTCCTCGCACCTCCTGCAGTGCATCGCCTCGGCGGAGGTGGTGTGGGCCGACGAGACACCGCTGCGCG
>NZ_JAYESI010000132.1:0-404 GCF_041903675.1 Corallococcus sp. RDP092CA
CTGAGATGCCGTGAGTCTCAGTCAACCGTTTGCGCATGGGGAGGGGTTCGGGGAGGGGGCTGTCGGCAGCAGCGGGGTGAAGGGCTTGCGACGCTTGGCGACGGAGTAGACGGCGGCCAGCAGCTTGCGCATGGCAGCCACGAGGGCCTGCTTGGGCAGCTTTCCACGTGCGCGCAGGCCCTCGTAGAAGCGGCGCAGCCAGGGGTTCTTGCGCACCGCGGTGAGCGTCGGCATCCAGAGGGCATGGCGCAGCCGGGCGTTGCCGTAGGGACTCAGCCCCGCGCGCGAGGGCGTGCGCTTGCCCGAATGGGCCAGCCCCGGCACCACGCCGACGTAGGCGGCCAGCGCCTTGGCATCGCGGAAGTCGGCGGGGTTGCCCACCTCGGCAATCAGCCGGGCGGCGG
>NZ_JAYESI010000133.1:0-402 GCF_041903675.1 Corallococcus sp. RDP092CA
TGGGGGCGGGGAACAACACGGCGACGGTGTCGCAGGGGAAGGACGGCGGGCTGACCATCAAGTCCGGCAGCGACACGGTGACGCTGACGGCGGAGCAGGCCCAGGGCGCCATCATCAACGGCGGCGACGGGAACGACTCCATCACCGTGGACGCGAGCGTCACGCAGGACCTCACGCTGGATGGGGGGGCGGGCGACGACAAGCTCGTGGGCGGCAAGGGCAATGACACGCTCATCGGCGGCGCGGGCAACGACACGATTCTTGGCGGCGAAGGCAACGACACGCTGAAGGGGCAGGACGGCGACGACTACCTGGAGGGAGGCGCGGGCGATGACCGCATCCAGGGCGGGGAGGGCCGCGACGTGCTCTACGGCCTGGACGGCAACGACACGCTGTCGGGGG
>NZ_JAYESI010000134.1:0-400 GCF_041903675.1 Corallococcus sp. RDP092CA
TGGCGGCCGTGGCAGGGGCCTTCGTGTGGCTGCGCCCCACGCCTCCGCCGCCCGTCCACAAGGAAATCTCAGGGCGTCCGGCTGAGCCCGCCGTGCCGAGGGATGCGGGGGTCGCCTCCCTCGTGCCTTCTGTCTCTCCCCCCGGTTCGGGGGACGCGGGCCTCGCAGCTGACGCGGGCGACATGCTGACCGCGTCGTCCCCTGGGGTAGTTTTTGCCCCCACTTGAATCTGTCCGGAAGGAAAGCTCCGCCGTGAAGCGTGCTCCCATCGTCGCAAGCCCGTCCACCTCCCTGGACAAGAAGGCCCCCGCCACCAGCGCCAGGGCGGAGTTCCTCGCGAAGTGCGCTGCGGCGAGCGCCGCCGTGGCCTTGCAACTCGGCTGCCCCAGCAGCGCCCAGG
>NZ_JAYESI010000135.1:0-397 GCF_041903675.1 Corallococcus sp. RDP092CA
ACGAGAGAAGCGGTGGAGTAGGTGGTGTCCTCGGAAGGCCCGTAGAGGTTGTAGAGCTTCCGCACCGTGGGCACGGCGTAGACCTGCTTGGCGAGTGTCTCCGGCAGGGCTTCACCGGCGAGGTTGACGACACGCACGGAGGGAGGCACGGCGCCCAGGCGCAGCAGTTGCGCCATGGCGGAAGGGACGGTGTTGACGAGGGTGACGAGCGAAGCGGTGGGCAGCTCCGCCAGGTGCAGGGCGTTGCGAGCGACGACGACCGCACCACCACTGCACAACGGGGCGAAGAGCTCGAAGACGGAGAGGTCGAAGTTGAGGCTCGTGGCGGCGAGGGTGCCCTTCAAGTCCTCCGGGGAGAAGGTCTCCAGGGCCCAGTGGAGGAAGGAGACGGCGTTGC
>NZ_JAYESI010000136.1:0-396 GCF_041903675.1 Corallococcus sp. RDP092CA
CCCACGCTCCGCCCCGAAGAGCGGAGCGACGAGCTGTGGCTGGCGCGACGCTCGCTCAGGTTCAGGTTTCAACCCACGCTCCGCCCCGAAGAGCGGAGCGACAGTCGTAGGCGCCATGATGCCGGACATCATGTGCTGTTTCAACCCACGCTCCGCCCCGAAGAGCGGAGCGACATGACTACACCCTGCGTCAGTACCAGCAGGACGCGGTTTCAACCCACGCTCCGCCCCGAAGAGCGGAGCGACTCCCGTGCCTTCATGCGGACCCACTCCGGGACGCAGTTTCAACCCACGCTCCGCCCCGAAGAGCGGAGCGACCACCAGGGGCGAGGGCTGGTGGGACTTGCCTGCGGTTTCTACCCAAGCTCCGCCCCGGAGTGCGTAGCGACTCCCACG
>NZ_JAYESI010000137.1:0-371 GCF_041903675.1 Corallococcus sp. RDP092CA
TCATGTCCCGTGGTGTTGACCTCCGGCTCGCCGGGGGCACGGTCCTCTTTTCCCACGAGGGAACCGCCTACGAGTTCTTCCAGGACCTGGGCACTGGCCGCAACGGCGAGCGCGTGCTGTTCGCCCGGCCCCGGACGCCCTCCGGCTACCGGGGCAAAGTCCTGGTGAAGTGCATCCCCCTGCCGCAAGGGCCCGCCACGGACGAGTTCCTCCGGGCCCGCGCGCGGCTGGAAGAGGAGGTGCGGCTGGCGCGATTCCTCCAGCACCCCAACATCGCCCGCGTCCATGGCCTCTTCGAGATGAAGTTTGGAGAGGTGCTGGGCCTGGGGGCCGTCATGGAGTGCGTGGAGGGCTTCAGCCTGAATACGCTC
>NZ_JAYESI010000138.1:0-367 GCF_041903675.1 Corallococcus sp. RDP092CA
TGCTGCACCAGGTGGAGGCGCTGGCGGGTGTGTCGCAAGTGCTCGCGGGGGGCGACGTGCTGCCGGCCCAGCGGGTGCGTGAGCACCTGAAGCAGCTGCGGGAGGGGGCGGTGCTGGTGAATGGCTACGGCCCGACGGAGAACACCACCTTCTCGGCGACGTACACGCTGAGGAGGGAGACGGTGCTGGCGTCGTCGGTGCCCATCGGCAGGCCAATTGGGAACTCGACGGCCTACGTGCTGGACGGGCACGGAGAGGTGGTGGGAGTGGGAATGCCTGGGGAGCTGTACGTGGGGGGAGAGGGCCTCGCGTGGGGCTACCTCAACCGGGCGGACCTCACGGCGGAGCGCTTCGTGCCGAATGCCTT
>NZ_JAYESI010000139.1:0-367 GCF_041903675.1 Corallococcus sp. RDP092CA
CGCAGCGCCTCCGGAGAGGCGGAGAGGTCCACGAGCGGCAGCGTCCACGCACCAGCGGCATGGACGGTCTGGAAGGGCTGGTCCTGGTGCTGGTGGAAGGTGGTGCGCAGGGCCTCATGGCGCTGGATGAGGGACTGGAAGGAACGGCGCAGGGCCTCGACGTCGAGGCGCCCGGTGAGCTGGAGGGCGGTGGGGATGTTGTAGGAGGCATCCCCGGGCTGGAGCTGATCCAACAGCCAGAGGCGCTGCTGGGCGAAGGAGAGCGGAACCGGGCCGCCATGAGTGGCGAGGGGGAGCTTCGGCGCAAGGGAGCTCGCGCTTCCGTGGAGCCGTCCGGCCAGGGCCTCCACGGTGGGGGACTCGAAGA
>NZ_JAYESI010000013.1:0-221367 GCF_041903675.1 Corallococcus sp. RDP092CA
CGGGGCGTGCTCGACTTCCTGACGGACTCGCTGCGCGCGCACCGCCGAGGTTTGCAGCCACCCTCACTGCTACCTCTCGCGGAGGCCCCTCAGCTCGCGCACGCAGCGTGAGCCGGTGAACGGTTACGTGGTGACGCTCCAGCAGCCCGTGCTCGTTGTACTGGTGAGCCCACAGCAGCAGGGCCCGCCGGAGTTCTTCCACGATGGAGAAGGTGTGTACCCAGAGCAGCTGCTCTTTGAGCGTGCGGATGAAGCGCTCGTTGAGCAAGCCCAGCGCCAGTTGGCCAGGGTTCCTCACAGGTTCCGTACTGCGAACTCCCAACCCTGAGCTGTCCGATTTGACGGGGGCAACTCCACGCTAGCTGAACGAGTGCGGGAGTTGTTGGACGGAGCGGGGTTGTTGAAGCCGATCCAGCCCCAGGGGCAGGCGCGTGGAGGGCCGAGCAGCGGGCGACTCGGCCCTCCATCGCAAGATTGCTCTGCTCCCCGATACGACGGACCAGTTGAAGCGTGAGAGCGTCCTTGCGGCCAAGTGTCCTGGCCCCGGAGTGGGTTCAAGTCTCCACAAGCAGGCTTCCGCTCAGGGCGGGAACCGTACCGTCAACCGCCCCTGCCACGCATCCAGCGCCTGATGGAGCTCCATGCGCTCGGTGGCGGTCTGGGCCTTCGCGGCCTCGGTGTAGAGGTCCACCAGCTGCTTCGTCAGTTCCGGCGCGATGTCCTGGTTCTGGGTGCGCTTGCGCAGCTCCGCCACCAGCTTGTCCATGCGCTGGGCCAGCCGCTGCTCGGAGGCATTGCCCTGGGGCAGGGTGGGGAGCTTGGGAATCACGAGCGCCGGGACCTGGGGCGGCTGTGGCGCCGCCGGGGCGGCGACGACCGTGACGGGAGCCGGGGGCGCGTCGTGCAGCGCGATGCGCTGGGTCAGCTCCTTCTCGATGTCATCCAGCGTGGCGTGGATCCTCGCGCGTTCCGCGTCGGTCTTCGCGTCCGCGGCGGCCCGGTACTGCTGGATCAGCTTGGCGCGCAGCGCACCCTCCGCGTCCACGTCCTTCACCCTCGCCAGCTGGAGCTTGAAGAGCCCTGCCAGCCGCTGCTCCAGCTTCTTCTCGGCGGCAGTCCCCGTCGGCAGCGGTGGCAACTTCGTGGACTTCGCCTGGGTTGCGGTCTCCGCTTCCGCCGGGGCTTCCTCTCCGGAGGGAGCCGCGAGCTCCTCGGGCGGCTCCTCGACCGGGGGCTGCGTCGCAGTGATCGGCGGGGGTTCCGCCACCGGAGGCGCGGGCCTCGCGTCCACCATCACCGGCTCGGGAGGTCGCGGTGGCGCGAGCGCCAGCGGCTGCTCCGCCTTCCCCGCCTGCGCCCCCCACCAGTAACCCACCCCCAGCAGCGCCACCCCGGCGACCGCCGCCACCGCGAGGGACACGGCCCTCGGGCGACCCGGCACGGCCACCGCGGGCGCCGGAGCCACGAGGGCCGTGGGCTCTTCCCGCTTGGGCACCTCCGGGGCTGCCTGCGATGCCGGCACCTCCGAGGCCGCCTGCGATGCCGGCACCTCCGGGGCCGCCTGCGATGCGACACCCGGCGGAGCTTCCGCCTCCTGCCTCACCGCCGCCTCCGCCTCGGGGCCCCCGGATGGCGCCGGCGGTCGCGCCAGCCCCCGGAGCTTCAGCCGCACGGCCGCCGCGGACGCGGGCCTCCTGGCGGGCTCCTTTTCCATCAACTGGAGCACCAGGTCATCGAGCTCCGGCGGGATCTCCTCCACCCGCGATGACACCCGCGGCGGGACCTGCTCCACGTGCGCGAACATCACCTGCACGTTGTCGCCCTGGAACGGCCGGGTGCCCGTGAGCATCTGGAACGCCATCACGCCCAGCGCGTACAGGTCCACGGCCGGGCCCACCTCGCCGCCGCGGATCTGCTCCGGGGCCATGAAGTCCGGCGTCCCCAGCGTGGAGCCGTCCGCCCGCGCCAGCGCGTCCTGGGCCTGCATCAGCTTGGCGATGCCGAAGTCCACCAGCTTGATCAGCGGCGCCGCGTCCGGCTGCTCCATCAGGAACACGTTCGCGGGCTTCAGGTCCCGGTGCACCACGCCCGCCCGGTGCGCGGCGCCCAGCGCGGCCAGGACCTGATCCAACACCCAGGCCGTGGTCCCCACGTCCATCCGGTCCTGCTCGCGCATCCGGTCCGCGAGCGACTGGCCCTGGAGCAGCTCCATCACCACGTACGGCCGGCAGTCCGGCAGCGTCCCGAAGTTGAAGATGTCCAGCACGCCCGGATGCCGGATGGCGTTCACCGCCCGCGCCTCCACCAGCAGCCGCTGCTCCTGCTCCGCGGACACCAGCTCCGCGCGCATCACCTTGATGGCCGCGTGCTTGCCGATCAGCGGGTGCTCCGCCCGGTAGACGACCCCCATCCCGCCCGCACCCACGCGCTCCTGGATGACGAACTCGCCGATCTTCGACCCCACCAGCGGATCCACCGACGGCGGCGTCGCCGCCAGAGCCGCCGGGAGTTCTTCGTCCGTCACCACCTCGCGTTCCTCCGCCTCTGGCAATCGTCCGTCGTCATGGAAGCGCCCATCGCGCACCGATGGTACCGGGCCGAGGCGATGCCGTCGCGTGTCCAGGCGAGCCACCTGCCCGCTCGCCCGCCGTTATATCCACGCTGCTCGGAGAATCCCGTGCTCCGAGGACGAACGAGGCAGGGACCGGCGGGGGCCGGGCTCCCTGCTCACTTCGGGAGGCGGGCGTTCAACTGCGCCTGCCACGCATCCAGCGCCTGATGGACCTCCGTGCGCTCGGTGGCCGTGGTCGTCTGCGCCGCCTGGGCGTAGAGGCTCATCAGCTTCCGCGTCAGGTCCGGCGCGACGTCCTGCCCATGGGTGCGCCTGCGCAGCTCCGCGATCAGCTTGTCCAAGCGCTGGGCCAGGCGTTGTTCGGACGCGTTGGTTCGAGGCAGCGCCAGCAGCGTGGGCAGCGTGAGCGGCGGGACCTTGGGCAGCTCCGGGACGATCGGCGCGGGCGGCGCGTCATGCTCCGCGATGCGCTCGGCCAGCGCCTTCTCGAAGCCATCCAGCGCCACGTGGATCCGCGCGCGCTCCGCGTCGGTCTTCGCGTCCGCGGCGGCCCGGTACTGCTGGATCAGCTTGCTCCGCAGCGCGCCCTCCGCGTCCACGTCCTTCGCTCGCGCGCGCAGCTGCCTGGACAATCCCGCCAGCCGCCGCGCCAGCTTCTTCGCGGACGCCGTCGTGAGCGGCAGCGAAGCGTGTCCCGAGGCCCTCACTTCCGGCTCTGGCTCCGGCTCCGCTTCCGTTCCGGCATGCTCCACCGGCACGGGCTCGGGCTCCACGACGGGAGCAGGGGCTGGCTCCACTGGAGCTGGCGCTGGAGCCGGCGCTGTCACCATGGGAGGGGGCGGCGTGGGGAGCCGCTCCTCCATCGTCGGAGGTGTCTCCGTGGGCCGTGCCAGCCACCAGAGCCCGGTGCCCAGGAGCACCAACCCCGCGCTCGCCGCCGCCGCGAACGGCACCCCCCGCCGGCGGGCCGAGAGCATCGCCGCGAGCCCCGGTGGCCGTGGCGCCGTGGGAGCCGTGGGCTCGTCGCGCTTCGCCTCCATCGGCGCGGAAGGCACCAGCCCCCCGGGAGCCCGCTCCAGCGACAGCGCCTTCAACCGCTGACGCACGGCCTCCGCGGAGGCGGGCCGCTTCGCCGGATCCTTCTCCAGCAACTGGAGCACCAGCGCGTCCAACTCCGGAGGGATGCCGCCCATCCTCGACGAGGGCGGCGGCGGCGTCTGCTCGACGTGCGCGAACAGCATCTGCACGCTCTCACCCTGGAACGGCTTCGCGCCCGTGAGCAGCTGGAACGCCATCACGCCCAGCGCGTACAGGTCCGTGGCCGGCCCCACCGTGCCGCCGCGGATCTGCTCCGGGGCCATGAAGTCCGGCGTCCCCAGCACCGAGCCGTCCGTGTGGGTCAGCCCCTCGCTCGACTGCAGCACCTTGGCGATGCCGAAGTCGACCAGCTTGAGCATGGGCGCCGCGTCCGGCCGCTCCACCATGAACACGTTCGCCGGCTTCAGATCCCGGTGCACCACGCCCGCCCGGTGCGCCGCCCCCAGCGGCGAGAGGATCTGATCCAACACCCAGACCGAGGTCCCCACGTCCAGCGGACCTCTCGCGCGCAGCACGGCCGCGAGCGACTGGCCCTGGAGCAGCTCCATCACCACGTACGGCCGGCCGTCCGGCAGCGTCCCGAAGTTGAAGATGTCCAGGATGCCCGGGTGGCCGATGGCGTTCGCCGCCCGCGCCTCCACCACCAGCCGCTGCTGCTGCTCCGCGGACACCAGCTCCGCGCGCAGCACCTTCACCGCGGCCTGCTTGCCGATGATGGGGTGCTCCGCCCGGTACACCACCCCCATCCCGCCCGCGCCAATGCGCTCCTGGACGATGAACTCGCCCAGCTGCGCCCCCAACAGCGGATCCGCCTTCGGCCCCGTCGATGCCAATGCCGCAGGCACCTCCTGCTCCGTCAGCGCCCGGTGTGCCCCCGTCTCCGGAATTTTTCGAGTCTTCATTGCAAATCTAGATTTTCTAGACAGTACAGCGAGACCTGGGGCGCCGTCGCGTGCCCCGAGGGGCAGCCCTCCGTCCGCTCGTCCAGCAGGCAACGCGGGTTTCCCCGTACTCCCCGGGAACAGCTCCCTCGCCGTCCCCCTCGTGTCACTCGCCGGGATGCCGCGTGACGCTGTCCGCCAAGGGCCTCCAGCGGGTTGGGCGCCGGTGGATACACGCTGTTCGGGGAATGCCTGCCTCCAGAGCGAAAAATGCTGATCCGCGGAGGGGGTGGGGCCTCAAGGAAACGGGGGCCACCCGTTGTAGAGTCAGGTCCGTCCTTTCCTGGACGTTCCCGGGTCGCGCTTCCGGATCCCTGCTCCCCAGGGATCGCACCCGAGGGGGAACATGGCACCGGCATACGACGCCCTGGTCATCGGCACGGGGTTTGGCGGCGCGGTGGCGGCCTGTCGGCTCGCGCAGGCGGGGCTGTCCGTGCGCGTGCTCGAACGTGGCCTCCGCTACCCGAAGGGCAGCTTCCCGCGCGACTTCGAGGACCCTCGCAACGGCTGGCTGTGGCAGCACCGGCAGGGGCTCTTCGACATCAAGCTCCTGAAGGGGATGAGCGTCGTGCAGGCGGCGGGGTACGGCGGCGGCTCGCTCATCTACGCCAACGTGCACCTGCGCCCGCCGCCGGACGTCTTCGCGTCGGGGTGGCCGGAGGGCTACAGCCGGGAGGCGTTGGATCCGTACTACGACCTGGTCGCGCACATGCTGGACGTGCAGCCCATCACGGCCTCCGCGCGCGGCCTGCCGCCCAAGACGAAGCGGATGCAGGAGGTGGCGAGGAAGCTGGGCCGCGAGGCGCAGTTCTTCTACCCGAACCTCGCCGTGCGCTTCGCCCCCGCGGGCGAGCCCCTGCCCAACAAGTTCGGCGTGCTCCAGGAGGGCTGCAGCTACTGCGGCGAGTGCGACATCGGCTGCAACCGCCGCGCGAAGAACACCCTGGACCTGAACTACCTGGCCGTCGCGGAGCAGCGCGGCGCGGAGGTCACCACCCAGGCGGAGGTCACCCGCATCGAGCCCCTGTCGCCGGGCTACCGCGTCACCTTCACCGACCACGCGAACGCCGGCATGCAGCGCACCGTGGACGCCCGCCGCGTCTTCCTGTGCGCGGGCGCGGTGAACACCACGGAGCTGTTGCTGCGCAACCGCGACGTGCTCGGCACGCTGCCGGACCTGAGCGCGCGGCTGGGGTCGCGCTACTCGGCCAACGGGGACTTCCTCGCCTTCGCCTTCGACACGAAGGAGCCGTGGGACCCGGCGGTGGGCCCCACCATCACCACCGGCATGGTGGTGGATGAAGGGGAGGGCAAGGACAAGACCTGGTTCCTCTTCCAGGAGGGCGGGCACCCGGTGCAGGCGGCGGGGCTGATGATGGCCATGGACCCCGACCGCGCGATGACGCTCCCGGCGGACCTGCTCCAGCGCGAGCTGGTGAAGGTGCTGCGCACGCGCTCCAAGGAGATGGCCTCCATCGAGAACGAGCGCGGCCGCTTCCAGGCCGTGTTCCTGGCCATGGGCCGGGACAAGTCCAACGGCCGGCTGACGCTGTCCCCCCTCACCCGCGAGCTCCAGGTGCAGTGGGACGTGCCCGCGAACCTGCCGCTCTACCGCACGCAGGAGCAGCTCTGCGAGGACGTGGCCCGCGCGCTGGGCACGCGCGCCGCCTACAACCCGCTCTGGGAGCGGCTGCACCTGCCGGTGTCCGTGCACAACCTGGGCGGCTGCACGATGGCGGAGGAGCCCGCGTACGGCGTGCTCGATCCCCACGGCGAGGTGCACGGCCATCCCGGCCTGTACGTCATGGACGGCGCGGCGCTCCCGGTGGGCGTGGGCGTCAACCCGTCCTCCAGCATCGCGGCGGTGGCCGAGCGCAACGTGGAGCAGGTCATCCGCCAGGTGAAGGACGCGCCGGGCTGGGTGGCGCCGGAGCGCACCCCGGTGCAGCCCGCGCCCGCGTACCCGCCCCGCGTCAGCATGCGGATGATGCCGGAGGTGGAGACGGCGGCCTCGCCGGTGGTGCCGGGGACGGATCCGCTGGGCGACGTCGTGATTCCGCCCGGCGGCACGGTGGCGTCCCCCACGCCGGTGGTGGGCCTGCGCTTCACGGAGCGGATGAAGGGCTTCCTCCAGCCGAACCCCGCGTCGCCGGAGGACTTCACCGGGGCGGCGAGGGCGGCCCAGCGCGCGGGGCAGACGGCGGAGTTCGTCGTCACCATCACGCTGCCGAACCTGGACCGCTTCCTCGCGCAGGAGTCCCACGGCGGCATCGTGCAGGGCACGCTGACCGTGCGCGGCTTCACGCCGCCCGGGGGGGCGCCGGTGGAGAACGGCGTCTTCAACCTCTTCGTGGGCACGGAGCGCTTCTACGAGCGGCGCATGCTGTACCTGCTGCCCTTCACCGGCGTGGACGGCCAGCCGTACCTCCTGGATGGCTACAAGGAGGTCAACGACGACGCGGGCTTCGACGTGTGGAGCGACACGTCCACGCTCTACACCGTGCTGCGCAAGGGGCACGAGCGCACCGGCCCCGTCGTCGCCGCCGGCATCATCCGCCTGCACCTGCCGGACTTCCTCCAGCAGCTCACCACGTTCTCCGTGCTGGGCACGTCCTCGCCGCTGAAGCAGGCGGACGCGATGCGCCGCTTCGGCGGCATGTTCATGGGCACGCTCTGGGACGTCTTCGCCCGCGCGAAGTTCGACTAGGGGGAACACACCATGGGCATGGCGAAGCGGTACGACGTGGTGGTGGTGGGCTCCGGCTTCGGCGGTTCCATCACCGCGCTCCGGCTGGCGCAGGCGGGCCGGTCCGTGGCGGTGCTGGAGCGGGGCCGCCGCTATCCCCCCGGCCAGTTCCCCCGGGACGTCACGCGCGCGAACGCGCTGCTCTGGAACCCGCCGGTCCGCCCGGAGGCGCGGGGCCTGTACGACGTGCGCTTCCTGTCCGGCATCGGCACGGTGACGGCGAGCGGCGTGGGCGGCGGGTCGCTCATCTACGCCAACATCCACGTGCGGCCGGACCCCATCGTCTTCGACCACCCGCGCTGGCCCCGGGGCTTCAGCCGCGAGGCGCTGGACCCGTACTACGACAAGGTGGCGCACGAGCTGGACGTGAAGCCGTTCCCCGCGTCCATCCCGCTGCGCAAGCGCGACCTGTTCCAGCAGGCCGCCGCGCGCATGGGGCGCCAGACGTTCGACCCCGACGAGGCCGTCTCCTGGACCGAGCCCTCGGCGCCCGGCCGCAAGGCGTGCCAGCGCTGCGCGGAGTGCGAGTTCGGCTGCCAGCACGGCGCGAAGAACACCCTGGACCTCACCTACCTGGCGCGCGCGGAGAAGCTGGGCGCCACGGTGTGGCCCGGCCTGTCCGTGTCCCACGTGCAGCGCGTGGCGGGCGGCTACCGCGTGCACTTCACGGACCTGGCCACCGGGGAGAAGGCGTCCGTGGAGGGCAGCCGCGTGGTGCTGTCCGCCGGGGCGCTGGGCACGGTGGAGCTCCTGCTGCGCAGCCGCGACCGGGCCCGCACGCTGCCGCTGGTGAGCGAGTGGCTGGGCAGGGGCTACTCCGGCAACGGCGACTTCCTGGGCTCGCTGCACGGCAGCCGCGAGGAGATCCTCCCGTGGGAGGGGCCGGACGTGGCCACGGTGATGCGCTTCTTCGACGCCGCGCCGCGCTTCACGATGGTGACGGCCACCTTCAACCAGCCGGCGACGGCGGTGCTCGCGGGGATGGGGCAGCCGCGGCTGGGGCCGCTGGGCGGCCTCGGCGCTCCGCTGTGGCCCAAGCTGTGGCCGCTCTTGCACGGCGCGTTCTCCAAGGGGCTGTTCAGCCAGCCGCTGGGCACGGGCGTGGACCCCTCGCGCACGAGCAACCTGTTCGCCATTGGCCAGGACAACGCCAACGGGCACATGGTGCTCAAGGGCGACCGGCTGGACATCGAGTGGGACTACGCGAACGAGAACCACGCGCTGGTCCACCGCATGACGGCGGCGATGCACGAGCTGGCGTCGCAGTACGGCGGGACGTTCGCGCCGCTCGTCACCTGGGAGGTGTTCCGCCGGCCGTTCACGGTGCACTCGCTGGGCGGGGCGCACCTGGCGGAGTCCCCGGCCCGGGGCGTGGTGTCGCCCGAGGGCGAGGTGTTCAACTACCCCGGACTGTACGTGGCGGATGGCTCCGTCATCCCCACGTCCATCGGGTTCCATCCGGTGATGACCATCAGCGCGGTGGCCGAGCGCATCGCGGAGGCGGTGGCCCATGGCTTTTGATTACCGAAGCGGCGCGGCGGTGTCGCGGACGCTGTCCCAGGACATGCGGGTCAACGGCCTGCCCGTGGCGGAGCGGTATGACTTCCTCTCGGGCGACGGCGTGCCCCTGCGGCTCACCCGCTACGTGGGGGGGACGAAGGGGCCGGTGCTGCTGGTGCACGGCGCGGGCGTGTGGAGTGGCATGTTCATGCTGCCCACGCTGAAGGAGAACTTCGTCCAGCACCTGGTGCGCCACGGCTACGACACGTGGCTGCTGGACTGGCGCGCCAGCGTGCAGCTGCCCCTGCGCCAGTTCACCCTGGATGACGCGGCGGACCACGACATGCCGGCGGCGGTGCGGCGCGTGCGTGAGATCACCGGCGCGGAGTCGGTGCAGGCGGTGGTGCACTGCGCGGGCTCGGCGGCGTTCTTCATGTCCATGGCCGCGGGGCACCTGTCGGACGTGCGCACCGTGGTGGCGTCGCAGGTGGCGCTGCACCACGACACGCCGGCCTCCACGCGCCTCAAGGCGCTCCTGCGCGTGCCGGAGCTGCTGGACATGGGGCTGGACTCGCTGACGCCGGATGACGCGTCCCGCACGCCGCTGTTCCAGGCGGCCTTCACGAAGGTGGCGGGCTTCCTGCGGATGGAGTGTGACAGCCCGGTGTGCCACCGGCTGTCGTTCATGTACGGCCGGCTGTACCGGCACGCGCGGCTCAACGCGGAGACGCACGCGCGGCTGGAGGAGCAGTTCGGCAAGTGCAACCTGCTGACGTTCCGCCACCTGGGGCAGATGGCGCGCGGCGGTCGCGCGGTGAAGTTCGACTTCGGCCGCGCGGAGAACCTGCGGCGCTACGGGCAGGCCCGGCCGCCGGACTATCTGGATCCGCAGCCCTTCCGGCGCCCCATCACCTTCGTCTCCAGCGAGCAGAACCGCACCTACCTGCCGTCGTCCACGGAGCGCACGTTCCAGTGGCTGCGCGAGGCGAACGGCGCGCGCTACTACCAGCGCCGCACGCTGCCGGGCTACGGGCACCTGGACACCTTCATGGGCAGCACCGCCGCGGAGGACACCTACCCGGTGCTGCGCGAGGCGCTGGAGTTCCAGCCCCGCTGACGGGCGGCTGCCTGTCCGTGCGCCGCCAGGGAAGCAGGAGGCGGGGCGACCGCCCGGCGCCGATGGCGACCCTCCTGCCGGTGCTTACCGTTGGGCCGACGGTGGAGTTCTCTTTCCTCGCTCGGCGACGTGGAGGCCCGGATGAAAGCGGTCGTGCTCAAAGGCTATGGGGACGTGGACGTGCTCGCGGTGCAGGAGATGCCCGAGCCGAAGGTGGGGCCGGGCGAGCTGAAGGTCCGCGTCACCGCCGCGGGCATCAACCCGGTGGACTGGAAGATCCGCCGCGGGGACATGAAGGGGCGGATGGAGCTGAAGTTCCCCACCATCCTCGGGCGGGACGTGGCCGGGGAGGTGCTCGAGGTGGGCACGGGCCTGGAGGACGCCTTCGAACGAGGCGACCGCGTGATGGGCCTGGTGAACGCGGGCTACGCGGAGACGGTGGTCGCGCCCGCGGAGTGCTGGGCCAAGGTGCCTGACAACCTGGAGCTGCAGGACGCCGCCGCGCTGCCATTGGTGACGCTGACGGGCACGCAGCTCATCGAGGAGCACGTGCGGCCCTCGAAGGGGGACACGCTGCTCGTCACGGGGGCGTTGGGGGCGGTGGGGCGCTCCGCCATCTTCGCGGCGCGGGCGCGGGGCGCGAAGATCTGGGCGGGCGTGCGGAAGAAGCAGGTGGAGGAGGCCCGGAAGCTGGGCGTGGAGGGCGTTGTCGCGCTGGATGACCCGAAGGACCTCGCGAAGCTGCCCACGCTGGACGCGGTGGCGGACACGGTGGGCGGTGAGGCCGTGGCGGCGGTGCTCGACAAGGTGAAGCACGGCGGGACCGTGGGCAGCGTGCTGGGTGAACCGAAGGGCGCGAAGGAGAAGGGCCTCGTGGTGCGCAGCTTCATGGCGCATCCGGATGCGCGCCGGCTCACGCAGCTCGCGGAGAGCGCGGCGAAGGGCGACCTGGTGATTCCCATCGGCCGGACCTTCAAGATGGACGACGCGCGCGAGGCCCAGAAGGTCGCGGAGCAGGGCGGCATGGGCAAGGTGCTGCTCGTCAACTGACGCGGCCCCTCAGAACGGGGCGGCGCGGGTGAAGGACACGCGCTGCCCCGTCGCCGGGTGCACGAAGGCCAGCGTCTCGGCGTGCAGGTGCAGGCGGAGGCCCGCGTGGCCGTACAGCGGGTCGCCCACGATGGGGGCGCCCAGGCCCTGGGGGTGGGCCGCGTGGACGCGGAGCTGGTGGGTGCGTCCGGTGCGCGGATGGAGGGCCACGCGCGTGTGGCGCGCCTCGCGGTGGAGGACCTCCCAGTCGGTGACGGCGGGCTTGCCGTGCACGGGGTCGACGATCTGCCGGGGACGGTCGTCCAGGTCCACGCGCAGGGGCAGGGTGATGGTGCCCGCGTCGCCGCGCACGGGGCCGTCGATGAGCGCGACGTAGCGCTTGGTCACGTCGCGGTGGAGGAACTGGCGTTGAAGGGACGCGTGCGTGCGGCTGTCCAGCGCGGCGACGAGCAACCCCGAGGTGTCCAGGTCCAGCCGGTGCGCGAGCAGCGGCCCCGTGGCGTCGGGGTAGCGCGCGCGCAGGCGGGTGAGCACCGAGTCCAGGAGGGCGGCATCCCGGCCCGGCACGGACAGCAGGCCGCAGGGCTTGTCGATGACGACGAGCCACGCGTCCGCGAAGACGATGGACAGCTCCGGTGTGGGCGCGGGCGGCGGGACGAAGACCCGGGGCGCGGAGACCTGGAGGCCCTCCAGCATGAACGGGAGCAGGGGGCCGCACTTGTCGCGGCACGCGGGATAGAACGCGCCCTGGATGCGCCCACCGGACGCGGGCGGCGCGCCCCACCAGAACTCCGCGAGCGCCACGGGCTGGAGTCCATGCGTGAAGGCGCAGGCGAGCAGCTTCGCGCCCGCGCAGTCACCGGCTCCCGATGGAGGCTCCGCGCCTCCGTAGAGGGAGCGCAGGGGACGGACTCCTCCTCGGGCGTTGGTGATGGCGTAGGTGTCGTGGAGCTGCTTCATGAAGCCGCGGGAGACGATGCGCCGCAGCCGGTCCAGGGCTCGCAGGCGACGCTCCGCCTTCGCGCGGGCGGGGGCGAGCAGCCGTCGGGCCTCTTCCTGGGCTGCGTCCCACCGGCGCTTCTCCGCCTTGTCGCCACGGCTCTCCTGGTCGAGTGCGTGGAGTGCCGCTGCGCGGTCGGCCTCTGGAAGCCCTGGCATGGCCATGATGGCGGCGCGGCGCTCATGCCGCTGACGGCGGCGGGCCTCGTGGCGCAGGCGCATGGCTTCGCGCTCCGTGGCCTCGCGTGCCTGACGGGCGTCATCGTCCTCGCGCAGGCGGCGCAGTTCTTCGGAGGCGCTCCAGGCTTCGGCGCGGGCCAGCAGGGCCTTCACGGTGGCCTCGGCCACTGGCTCCACGCGGGCACGCGCCTCGCGGTCGAAGACGGGGGGGACGAAGCCCGGCACGTCCCAGCGGCCCGCGAGCATCGCGGAGAATGCGCGCAGCACGCCGAACGTGCCGTCCGGCTGCCGCACCACGAGCACGCCGAACATCTTCCCGCCGTCCGGCCCCTGGAGGACGTCGCTGGCCAGCCCTGGCGCGATGAAGCCCTCTCGCAGCGTGGCCTGCAGCGACTCCGCGGCCCGGCGCGCGAGGGCGTGCGGGCCCAGGGCGTCGAAGGGGCTCGGGAACGAACCCGGCACTTCGTCCGCGTGGGGGGCGGGTTCGAGGGGGAGGACAAGCGGGGCCACGGCTTCGGGGTAGCACGAAACCCGGCGGCTGGGGACGTGGGGCTCCGGCGTGACGGTCGGCTGGCGCGGGAGAGGGCGACACCTCGGCCCATGCACCGCTGGACCTCGTCTGGGGCTCTTCGTGACGCCCTGCCTCGCCGTGCGCCATGAACGTGCTGCGCCTGGAGGGAGCCTGTTGGGTGAGCACGGGGCTGGAGCTGTCCCTCGCCCCGCTCCGGCGGAAGGCGTTCTAGACTTTTCGCCTCCATGGCCACTGCCCGCCCCGTCGCCGCAGGTTTGCTGCTGTTGACCGCGCTCCTCCTGCCCACCGGGGACGTGGCGGCCCGCACCGCCATCCTGAAGGCAGGGGAGGGATGGACGCTGGAGGTGGACGGCCAGCCCTACGTGGCGAAGGGCGTCACGTTCAGTGGCACGGGCGGGCCCGCGAGCTTCGACAAGGATTGTGAGCGGCTGCGCTCCCTGGGCGTGAACACGCTGCGCACCTGGGGCACCGGCGATGAGACGGCCGCGCTGCTCGACGCCGCGCACAAGCAGGGCCTGCGCGTGCTCGTGGGGCTGTGGCTGCGGCCGGGCCGCGCGGGCATGGAGAATGACGACGCCTTTGACTACGTGCGCGACGCGAAGGGCCGTGAGGCGCAGCTCCAGGCCACGCTCGCGCAGGTGCGCCGCTTCAAGGACCATCCGGCGGTCCTCGCGTGGGGCGTGGGCAACGAGGTCATCCTCAATTCGCCGGACGAACCCTCGAAGGTCGCCTACGCGCGCTTCCTGGAGAAGGTCGTCCGCGCGGTGAAGAAGGCGGACACCGCGCACCCGGTGCTGTCCGTGGACGCGTGGACGCTGGGCATCCCGCTCTGGGAGAAGTACGTCCCCTCGCTGGATGCGTATGGCTTGAACGTCTATGGCCGGGGCATCCACGCGCTGGCGGACGCGGTGAAGCAGGCCGGTGGGCGCAAGCCCTGGTTCATCACCGAGTTCGGGGCCCAGGGGGAATGGGAGGTCCCCAAGGACGCTCGCGGCGTGCCCCAGGAGCCGGGGGACGTGGAGAAGTACGACGTCATCGTGGATGGCTGGCGCAACGCGCTGGCGCCGCACGTCCAGGCGGGCCGGTGTCTGGGGTTGTTCGTCTTCAACTACAGCGCGGCGCTGGACCACACCGGCCTGTGGTTGGGGATGCTGTCCGGCACCTCCACGCGGCCGGCCTGGCACGCGGTGCGGGAGGCCTACACGGGCACGAAGCCGGTCCCCGCGCTGCCCGTGCCGGTCCGGCTGGTGGTTCAAGGCGTGGAGAAGGACGGCACGGCCACCTGGGCGAACGTTGCCTTTGACGTCACCTCCACCACGCCGCTGGACGTGTCCTTCGCCTACAACTTCCGGGGCGCGCCGACCCGCGCGGAGCGCGACCGCGTGACGGTGCTGGAGTCCCAGAAGGGGGCCACGCCCGGCACGTGGCGCGTCCGCCTCCCTGCCGTGACGGGCGCCATCAAGCTGTATGGTCTGGCGAAGGACGGCGCCGGGAACCTGGTCGCCGCGACCACGTCCGTGGCGGCTTCGGCTCCTCCCTGAAGCGTCGCGCTAGAGCCAGACGCCATGCGTTGGCCTCTCTTCGTTCTGTCCCTTGGGGATGGGGTGACGGGGCAATCGTCCACATCAGCGGGTGCCGCGGCGGCGCGTTCAGGGCCCACATGTCCGTGCGATTGAACGACGCCACCTCGTCCGGGGGGCCTCCTCCAGGCCCATCTGCGGGACCAGCTCGTCCTGCATGAAGCAGCGTAAGAACGCCGTGGGAGGCCAGGTCCGGCGGGAGGACGTGGCCATGCCCGGGGCCGTCAGCGCAGCGATGGGTCCTCGCTGATGCGCGCCACCGCGCCGTGCAGGATGCCCAGCTGCCGGGGCACGCGCTCCAGCAGCGCTCCCAGCACGGGGTCGTCGCTGGTGCGCGGCAGCGCCAGGGCCGGCAGGGGCGGGGGCTCGCGCCGCTCCTGCAACGCCCGGGCGAGCAGCTCCAGGCTGTCGCTGGCGCGCTGCGCGAGTTGCTGGGGCAGCACCGAGGTCGTCCTTCCCTCGAACCGCCCCGTGCCCAGCGCCGTCACCGCCAGCGCGAACCTCCTGGCGTAGGTGAGCAGCGCCATACCCGGCTCCAGGTGCCCTGGCGGGCCCCGGTACTCCGTCATCAACCGCTGGAAGGACGACTCCGCGTCCAGGAGCGCCTGGTCCAGGCGGCGGCGCTCCTCGTTCACCTCGGGGTCCGTGCCGCTGCGGTGCGTGACCAGCTGTTGCAGGTACCTGCCGTCCGCGCGCAGGGCGGAGGCCGCCGCGTCCGGGAAGCGGCGGCGCTCCGGGCTGGGCCACAGCGTCCACGAGCCCACCAGCGCCAGCGTCCCCGCGATGAGCACGCCCAGCGAGCGCTGCGACGCCACCGTCCAGTCCCCGGAGCTGAGCGTGGCCATCAGCAGGTAGTCCGGCGTGAGCAGCACCTGGAACGCGCCGAAGTTCAGCGGCAGCAGCGACACGGAGACGGCCGTCAGCCCGCTGATGACGCCGATCATCAGGGGCGGCGTGTGCACCGTGGTCGCGATGAGCGCCGCCAGGCTCGCGCCCATCAGCGTCCCCAGCGTGCGCTGGAGCACGCGCTCCTCCGTGCTGCCCGCGTAGGGCTGGAGGATGGAGATGACCACCAGGCTGACCCAGTGCGCGTCGCCCACCTGCAACGCCCGCGTCAGCCCCAGCGCCGCCGTGGCCACCATCCCCGTGCGCAGCGCGTGCCGCAGCACCACCGAGTCCCGGTGCAGGTTGTCCCGGATCGGCTGCCACACCGAGAACCCCGGCGCCTGCTTCGTGCCGCCCACCGTGCCCCTGCCCCGCGCCGACACCGGGTCGCCGAAGAGCAGGCCCGAGGCCGTCTCGTGCGCCACGCCCGCGTACTCGCGCAGCCGGTCCAGCAGCGCGGCCACGTGCGTGGACAGCGGCCCCTCCGCGCCCCGGCGCACGGGCGGCGCGGCCATCCTCGCGGGCTGCCGGTGCCGGGGCCTCAGCGCCAGCCGGGGCGGCGTGCGCATGCCCTCGTTGCGTTCCTGCTGGAGCGCGCGGGTCACCCACTGGTCCATCGCGGCGAAGGCCTCGCACAGCCGGGCCACGCGCTCGCGCGTCGCGTGCATGTGCGGGTCGCGCCCCACCACCTGCATCGCCTCCGCCAGTGCGCTGAGCAGCGCCATCATGGGCTCCGCCAGCTCCACCAGCACCAGCAGGTGCTCGCCGCGCCGCGACTCGTCCGGCCTCCCTCGCCGCGTGGCCGCGAGCACGTCGCGCGCATGCTCGATGTCCGGGCGGATGCTGGCATGGCGCCTCAGCCCCTCCGCCCAGGCCTCCGGCGAGGCCCCTTCCAGCGTGGCCCTCCGCAGCTCCTCCGCCGCGATCCCCAACCTCGCGTACACGAGCGCCACCGCCCTGCGCGCGGGGCGGTAGGGCCTGAGCGGCCACAGCAGCAGCGACAGCGTCATCGCCCACACGCCGCCCAGCAGGAGCGAGGCGCCGCGCAGCGCCGCCTCCCGGAGCGAGGACGCGGGCGCGCCCAGCGAGACGACGAAGATGACGGCGAGCTGCCCGCCCACGGAGCCCGCAGTCTCGCCATAGCAGCGCGCGAAGTTCGCCGCCGTGACGCCCAGGAGCAGCAGCGTGGCGTCCACCGTGTACGTGTGCCCCGCGGGCGCGGCGAGCATGCCGACGAGCGCCCCCAGCACCGTCACCGCGCCCATGACGCGCGCCCGCGCCCGGTAGGAGCCGCCCTTGTCCGCGAGCGTGACGAGCAGCCCGGTGAGGCCCGCCCAGCCGGCCTCCGACACGGTGAGCAGGTACGCCAGGCACAGGGGCAGGGCCGTGGCGACGGCGGCCCGGATGCCCGCCCACAGGGCCGGTCTTCCGGGCTCCACGCGGAGAAGCGACTGGAGGTGTCTCAGCAGCCGGTGCATGGGGATTCAGGGGAGCGGCGGGCCGTCACCCCAGAGGGTGGTCACGCCCGGCTCCATCCACAGCCCGTGCCCCAGGCTCGGGCGCCGCCCGTGCGGCACCCCGGGCCCCGTCCCCCAAGCCGCTCCCTCCCGGGAGGCGGGGGCAGGCGGCCCGGCCTCCCCTCGCGTCAGCCCGTGCCCAGGGCCGGTGCGCCCTCAGCTGCGGCGTCCTCGTCGAGCGCCGTCCCGTCCCAGGGGATGTACCGCACGCCCGGCATGGGCGCCGGGCCGTGGAACTCCAGCGCGCCCACGGTGGAGGTGAGCAGCCCGGCGGGCCTCCACGCCGCGAACGGGTGGGGCCGGGAGAACCGCCGCACCTCGCACCGGGCCACGTCGCTCTGGGCCACCAGCACGTCCCAGCCCTTGGGGTCGCGGTACGCGTAGCCCACCAGCGTGCGCGGGTCGCACCACGCGCGGCCCTCCACGGCCACGGTGGCGGAGGTGGCGCGGAAGGCCAGCTCCCCGGCCGACGGCGACGTCACGCGGCTGAGGAGCAGGTGGGGCACCTCATGGAACGTGTGCTCGGCGTCGCGCGTGCGCAGGTAGATGGGCGCCAGCCGCGGGTGGCCCCGCCTGCGCTTCGCGCGCACCGCCATGATCTCCAGCCGCGCGTCGGGGTCCTCGCGGAAGCGCGGGCAGTACAGCCACGTGAGCTCCTCCAGCCGCCGGTGGCCCCACAGGTGCTTCTGGAGGCCCGGCGCGCCCCTCACGTCGATGCGCTCGCCGTCCACCGTCACCGTGCCCTCGAAGGTGACGTCGTCGTGCACGTGGGCGACGCGCGTGGGCAGGGGCAGGAGCGCGGTGCCTCGCGGCTCGCGGCGCACCGGCCCGCGGTGCCCGCCCTGGAAGCGCAGGTCCCACGCGATGGCGTGCCCCCCGTTGGCCACCTGGCCGTGGCAGCGGCCGGGCGTCAGCTCCGAGTCCGCGATGCGCACGCCACCAGACGGCAGCGCGGTGAAGGCGGAGGCCGGATGGATGGCCTTGAGCGCCACCGCGGGCCGGTCCTGGGACGCGCAGTCGAACGCCGCCGCCCACATCGTGGCGCGAGGCTCGCCAGGGCTGCCCGGCGCCGGGGTGAACAGGGTGTAGCGCAACCACCAGGCGCGGTCGCCGCCCGGGTCGAGCACCACCAGGAACCAGATCTCGAAGAATCCCCGCTGTTGACCGTTCCAGCGCGGCAGGTTGGCGCGCTCGCTCGACGGCATGATGTGGCCCCCTCTTCGCGCGGCCGTCCACGGCCCGGACGCCGCGCGCAGGTCCTCACGCTGGCAGATGGGGCCCGGTGCGGGCAAGGGTCCCCGGGGTCGCGGATCCGCGGGGCAGGGCCTTTTCGCCGGCTCAGGAGCCGGGGGCGCCCCAGGACACGCGGTAGGTGACGCTCTCGTCGTCGAACTCGACGACGTCCACCTGCGTGGCCGGGCCGCTGGCGGCGCGCACCGTGGCCAGCATCACGCCCTGCTTGAAGTAGCGCAGCAGGCCGGGCTCGTTGAGCCAGAGGTCCGCCTCGCGCTCGCCGCGCTCGGTGATGCGCACCTCGGTGTAGTTGTTGCCGGTGCGGAAGCTGTGCTGCGTGCGGTGCAGCATCCGCTTGGGCCCGATGAGCCGCAGCACGCCCAGCAGCGCGCGGCCCACCATCGTGTCGCGGTAGCCGTCGATCATCCGCTCGCCCAGCATCCGCCACGCCACCGCGTCCGGCTGCTCCGGGTGGAGCGTCTTCGCGGTCAGCGCCACGCAGCGCGTCCACGTGGCCAGCGAGTACGCCGGTTGCAGGGGGCGGTCCAGGTCCAGCCCTTCCTTGCGCAGCTGCTCCTTGAGTGCGAAGGGCACCCTCCCGGACAGGCCCCGGACGAAGAGTCCTTCGACGATGGTCGGGAATACGAGTTTCTCGGCGGTGGCCATGGCTGCCATTCCGCCCAGCACCGCGCGTTCTGGTCAAGACCTACAGCCCGGGCGAAGTCCGGCGCTCGAAAGCGAGGTCGTCCCGCCGGGTCATCGGGCCCCGCTCCGACGCCGTGAAACATCGCATGCATCCATGGAATTCACGCAAGGTGTGGAATCGCTCCGTGGCGTCGCGAGGCGCGGGCATCTGGTAGCGTCCGGGGGCCCTGGCTCCTCCCTGGCTCCTCCTGGGTCCTGATGACGTCCCGAGTCCTGACGTGCCTGCTGTTGTCCGTGCTGTGCGCGCTCCCGGCCCGGGGCGCCCGTCCGGTGCCCGCGCCGGCCGCGGAGGGCATGGCGATGCTCCAGCGGATGGACACGGCGCGCGTGCAGGGCAGCCCCAGCACGCTGCGCACGGAGCTGGACGCGCAGCAGGCGAAGGCGCCCAGGGACCCGATGCCCCGCGTGTACCGGGCGTTCCTCGCGCTGCCGTCGGAGGAGAGCTTCAGCGAGTTCAAGGCGCTGGCGGTGGTGTACCCGGAGAACCCGTGGCCGCACGTGGGCATGGGGCTCGTCTACGTGCGGTGGGGCATGTTGAAGGACGCGGCCGCGCCGCTGGAGGCCGCGCGCAAGGCGTCGCCCGACTTCGCGCCCGCGCTCTGGGCGGACGGCCTGCGGCTCCAGGCGGAGGGCAGGGCCGCGGAGGCGGAAGGCCGGCTGCGCGCGGCCCTGGCGAAGCTGGACATCCCGCGCTTCCGCACGGACCTGGCGCTGCTCCTGGCGGGCCGACCCGGGGGCGCGGCGGAGGCGCGGGCGCTCCTGGTGCGCTCGGTGAAGGACTGGCCGGAGCAGCCGGAGGCGCTCCAGGTGCTGTCGCGGCTGGCCCGCGAGGCCGGGGACGCGAGGGCGGGCGCGGAGGCCGGCGCGCTGCTCGTCGCGCTCCAGCCGCATGACCGCGAGGCGCACCGGCGGCAGGCCGAGGCGTGGCTCGCGGCCGGAGACAAGGCGCAGGCGGTGAAGATGCTGGAGCGCTACGCGACGCTCGGGGGCGCGGAGCCGGCGGCGCTCGCCTCGTGGGTGAAGCTCAACGTGGAGCTGGACCGCCCGGAGGACGAGGCGAAGGCGCTGGTGCGCCTGGCCGCCGCGACGCCCAGGGATCCGGAGCCCCTCTTGCGGCTGGCGACGCTGGCCGAGGCGAAGCAGGACGCGGCCGGGACGGAGGCGCGGCTGGAGCAGGCCGCGGCGCTGGCGCCGGAGCGCGCGGACATCCAGGCGCGGCGGGCGCGGCTGCTGCTCAAGCAGGAGCGCTACTTCGAGGCCGTGGCGGCGTACCGCGCGGCGCTCGCGGCCCCGGAGCACCCGGTGCCCGAGGCGGCGGAGGAGGCCGCGCAGTTGAACAAGAAGCTGCGGCTGCCCGCGACGCCCGCGAAGGGCTCCTTGGAGCAGATCTACGACCGCGTGTCGCTGGCGTTGGTGGCGCTGTACCTGGAGCACCTGACGGAGAAGCCGGACCTCAAGGGCAATCTGAAGGTGCGCGTGGACCTGGACCCCACCGGGAAGGCCACGAACGTGGTGGTGCTCTACGACAGCCTCCAGGACGTGCTCATCACCCACCACGCGCGCGTGGCCTTCATGGACGCCCAGTACCCGCCCGGCAGCGAGTCGCCGGTGTACCAGTACGTCTTCCGCCCTCCGCGCTGAGGTGGACATCCTGAGCGCGTCCCTGGCGGAGGCCGGTTGACGCTGGCGTCTCCGGGCGGCACAGACTCAGTGGCCTCGCGCCAGGAGCCCCTCCGTGAACGCCGCGCCGCTGACGTCCGCCGCCCTGTGGTCCCGCACGCTGGCCGTGACGCGCCACGCGCTGGAGACCGGGGCGCTCCAGCCCATCGCCACGGAGGCGCGCACGGTGCCGGTGGTGGGCACGGCGTTCCAGGTGCGCGTGCTGGGGAAGGTGGCGCTCAAGGAGCGCAGGCGGCCCGCGCCGTCCTCCTCCTCGGAGCCGTTCAACCCGTTCGCCAACCCGGAGCCGGACCTGGTGCTGGGGGACGTGCCGCCCGCGCACGTGTGCCTGCTCAACAAGTTCAACGTCGTGGAGCACCACCTCCTGCTGGTGACGCGCGCCTTCGAGCCCCAGGACGCGCTGCTGACGCTGGCGGACTTCGACGCGCTCTCCACGTGCCTGGAGGGGCTGGACGGGCTGGCCTTCTACAACGCCGGGGAGACCGCCGGTGCGAGCCAGCGGCACAAGCACCTCCAGTTGGTGCCGCCCCTGGGGCCGGAGCGCCTGCGCGCGCCGGTGGAGGCGCTGCTGCCGCTGCTGCCGGGACCGGGCCACGTGGTGGCCGCGGAGTCGCTGCCGTTCGCGCACCTCCTGGCGGGGCTGGGGCCGTGGGGGGCGCCGGGGGCGGGCGCGCGGATGCTGGCGGCCTACCGGCTCCTGCGGGAGGCCCTGGGCCTGGCGGAGCGCGCGCCTTACAACCTGCTCGTCACCCGGGACTGGATGCTGCTCGTGCCCCGGCGCCGCGCGGAGCACCTGGGGGTGAACGTCAACGCGCTGGGCTTCGCGGGCTCGCTGCTGGTGCGCACGCCCGAGCAGTTCGACGCGGTCGCCGCGCTGGGGCCGCTGGAGTTGCTGCGCCAGGTCGCGGGCGTCTCGCCGTAGGGGCCGTGCAACCGCGCGAGCGGACCGGCACAATGCCCGGGCAGCAAGCTCACCCGTCGGCAGGGACGTCACGCGACGCGGGTGGGGGGCCCGAACCGATGGAGCGACCACCATGGATGTGAACGAGCTGGCCCGCGTGCCGGGCGTGAATCCCCACGTTCCCGACGCGGCACGCATCTACGACTACACGCTGGGCGGCACCCTCAACTTCGAGGCGGACCGGCAGGCGGCGGAGTTCATGTTCTCGCTGCTGCCCTCCACGCGGAAGTGGGTGCGGATGCTGCGCGCGTGCCTCCAGGCCGCGGCGAAGCGGCTGTCCGCGGAGGGCCTCACGCACTGGGTGGACTTCGCGTCCGGCCTGCCCACCAACGACCACGTGCACGGCGTGCTGCCGCCGGACGTGAAGGTGCTCTATTCGGACATCAATCCGCTGACCATGGCGCAGGCGCGCGTGCTCCTGGGGGACGACCCTCGCGTGCGCTACCTGGAGTGCGACATCCGCCAGGCGAGGGCCTTCCTGGAGCGCCCGGACGTGCGCGACTTCCTGGGCGGCGAGCGCGAGGTGGCCCTGGGCGCCAACGGCATCACCGTGTTCCTGAAGGCGGAGGAGAACCGGAGGTTCTTCCGGGACCTCTACGACTGGGCCGCGCCGGGCTCCAGGCTCTTCACCACCTTCGAGACGAAGGACCCCGCGAAGACGACGCCCCAGTGGGAGCAGTTCGTGGGCATGTTCCAGAAGATGGGGGAGAGCTTCGAGCTGTTCTCCCTGCCCGAGTACCTGGACCTCTGCCAGCCGTGGACGCCGGGCCCCGGCGGCGTCCAGACCGTGAGCCGGTTCCTGGGGCTGCCGGATGACGCCATCACCGAGGCGGACCGGCAGGGCGTGGGCATCGAGTTCTACGCGGTCATCCTGGAGAAGAAGTAGCGGCCGTCGCGCGGTAGCGAAGCCCGATGAGCGCCGCGACGAAGCCCGCCGCGGCGCCCACGCCCAGCGCCTGGCGCGGGCCGAACGCGTCCGCGACCCACCCGACGATGGGGGCTCCCAGCGGCGTGCCGCCGAGCGCGATGGCCAGGAGGATGGCGAGCACGCGCCCGCGCATGGTGGGGGCCGTGGACAGCTGCACCAGGCTGTTCGCGGTGGTGGTGAAGGTCTGCGCCGACACGCCGATGACCACGAGCATGGCGCCGAAGAGGGCGTAGGCTGGCATCAGCGCCGCGAGCGCCAGCCCGGCGCCGAAGACCGCGGCCGCCGTCACCAGCAGGCCGATGCGCGGCTGCGCGCGCCGGGCGGAGAGCAGCGCGCCCGTCACCGACCCGATGGCCATGATGGACGTCAGGAGCCCATAGCCGCTCGCGCCCTTGTCAAAGACCCGGACGGACATGGTGGAGATGAAGATGGGGAAGTTGAGGCCGAAGGTGCCGATGAGGAAGAACATGATCAGCACCGCCTTCAGGTCCGGCCGCCTCCAGACGTAGACGAAGCCCTCCAGCAGCCCCCCGCGCGTGGGGAGCGCCCGGTCCCTCACGTGCAACTCGTTCACGCGAAGCAGGCTCAGCGAGCAGAGGACGGCGCCGAACGAGACCGCGTTGAGGATGAACATCCACCCGGAGCCCACCCAGGAGATGAGCACCCCCGCGATGGCCGGGCCCAGCATGCGCGCGGCGTGGAACGAGGTGGAGTTGAGCCCCACGGCGTTGGAGAGGTCCTCCTCGCCCACCAGCTCCGATACGAACGTCTGGCGCGCGGGGGCGTCGAAGGCGGTGACGCAGCCCAGGAGGAACGCGAACACGTCCACGTGCCACAGCCGGATGTGCCCGGAGAGGGTGAGCAGCCCCAGGCCCAGCGCCAGGGTGCCCAGGGACGCCTGCGTGGCGAACAGGAGCTTGCGCCGGTCCAGGCGGTCCGCCGCGAAGCCCGTCAACGGCAGGAACAGCAACTGCGGCGCGAACTGGAGCGCCATGACCACGCCCACGGCCGTGGCGTTGTGGTGGGTGAGGTCGGTGAGGACGAGCCAGTCCTGGGCGGTGCGCTGCATCCACGTGCCCACGTTGGACACGATGGCTCCGGCGGCCCACGTCCGGTAGTTGTAGCCGCGCAGCGAACGGAACGTGCCCTTCATTCCATCGGGTATCTCACCCGCACGACTCTCCCGCCAGCGCGCACCGGCTGGAGGCACAGGGGGTGAACGGAGGGGTGGAGCCACAGCCCGAGGCCGCGCAGACGCAGGTGGTGACGCGGCGGGTGACGGGGTCGCAGCAGGGCTCGTAGCTGGAGGAGGGCCCTGGGCCCGCGTCGACGCCGCCGTCCACGCCCGCATCGGTGCCGGCGTCACCGGGGACGCCGCCATCGGTGCTGGTGCCCGCGTCCATCTCCGTGCCCGCGTCCACCTCGGTGCCCGCGTCGGTCGACGTGCCTCCGTCGGTGGGCATGCCGCCGGCGTCTTGCGTCGAAGGGCCCGCGCAGCTCTCGTTGCGGGACGTCGTGCAGGTGCCGGACGCGCAGGCCCGGAAGGAGGTCTCGCAGCCGTCTTCGCCGCCGCAGGGGCAGGTGTCCACCTGGCCGCTGACGCAGCAGACGGCCCAGGACACGTCACCCAGCAGGTCCGGGTCCTCGTAGAGCGGGTCGAAGCACGCGCCCAGGAGCGCGACGAGGGTGGCGAGGGCGAATCGTTTCACGGCGCTTGGACACCCGGTGCGGCGGGCCTGGGACATGCCGCCGGGTGCGACTAGTATCCCACAGCCCATCGCGGACGCGATGCGATGTCCCAGGCCGCCGGGGCCGGGTGTCTCAAGGACGAAAAGGAAGGTCGGACCAGGCGGATGGGGAGCGGGCTCGACGCGGAGGAGCTCAGGCGGCTCTACGAGCGCTTCGCGCCCGTGGTGCACCGCCGTGCGCTCGCGCTGCTGGGGCGCGATGCCGATGCGTGGGACATCGTGCAGGAGGTCTTCGAGCGCATGCTGACGGCGGGCGCGCGGTTCCGACGGGAGGCCCGTCCGATGACCTACGTGTACCGCGTCACCACCAACCTGTGCCTCAACGCGCTGCGCTCGCGCCAACTGCGGGAGCCGGTGCTCCCGGAGGCCCCGGAGGCCGCGGCGCTCACCCCTAGCCAGTGGGAGGCCGCGGACTTCATCCGCCACCTCGTGGGGCGGATGGGTGAGCGCGAGCTGGAGGTGGCCACGCTGCACTTCTTCGACGGGCTGACCCAGGAGGAGATCGCCGGGATGCTGGACGTGTCGCGAAAGACCGTCGTGCGCGACCTGGACTCCATCCGGAAGAAGGCGGCGGAGCTGGGGCGGCTGCCGGATGCGTTGGAGGCGGGGCGTGGCTGAGCACCTGACACGGCTGGAGCTGGACGAGTGGCTGTCGGGGCTGGACGCCTCGGGGCGCGCGGAGCGGCACGTGGCCGCGTGCCCGGCGTGCGGGACGCTGGCCGAGCGGATGCGGCAGGCGCGCGAGTCGAGCCTGGCGCAGCCCCGCGCGAAGGCGGTGCTGGCGAGGCTGGAGGCGCGGCGGGCCCGGTCTTCGAGGCCGCGCTGGAGCTGGGGCGTGCCGCTGGTGGCGGCGCTGGCGGTGGGGCTCGCGTTGGTCGTCTATGTGCCGCGAGGCGCGGACGACGGCGTGCGGCTGAAGGGCAACGTCGCGCTGCGGCTGTTGTCCGCGCAGGGCGCGCCGGTGCTGGACGCGAGGCCCGGTGAGCAGGTGACGCTGGCGGTGGGCACGGGGCCGTACCGGAACGTGCTGGTGCTCGCGGTGGACGAGGCGGGGACGGTGGAGCCGCTCTGGCCGAGCGAGGGCGCGACGAGCGGCACGGTGGAGCCGGGGGCGGAGGTGAAGCTGGCTCCGCTGGAGGTGACGCCGGGGACGGTGGCGCTGCATGCGTTCTTCGCGGAGGCGCCGCTGGACGTGGCGTCAGCGCGTGAGGCGCTCGCGTCGAGCGTCGCGGAGGCCCGGGAGAAGGGGCAGGGGCCGCTGGACGCGGCGACGCCCGGTGGCATCGGGAAGGCGCGGGCGCGCGCGTTGCTGAGGGTCATGCCGTGAGGCGGGCGCCGGCGTTGGGGCGGCGGGTGCTCGCGGCGTTGAGTCCGCACCGGGAGGCCGCGGCAGAGGTCTCGCGTCGCTGGACACTGCGCCTGGGCATGAAGGCGCTCGCAATGCTGAGCTTTCGTTGGGCGGCTTCGGAGGAGGCGTCGCGTCGCTGGATGCTGGGCCTGGGGTTGCCGGTGCTCGCAGTGCTGAGCTCTCGTTGGCCGACTTCGGAGGAGGCGCCGCGTCGCTGGGCGCTGGGCCTGGGGGTGCCGGTGCTCGCACTGCTGAACTCCCGTTGGGCGGCTTCGGAAGAGGTGTCGCGTCGCTGGGCATCAGGTCTGAAGATGCGGGTGCTCGCGGTGCTGCTCCTGGTGGTGGGGCCGGCGCGGGGGCTCGCCGCGGAGGAGGTGCCGCGCCGCTGGGCGCTGGTCGTGGGGGAGAACCAGGGCCTGTCCGGCGAGGAGCGGCTGCGCTTCGCGGAGGCGGATGCGCAGCGGATGCGCGAGGTGCTCCAGGACGTGGGCACGGTGCCGCCAGCGCGGACGATGACGCTGCTGGGCACGGATGCCGCGACGCTGCGCGACGCCCTGGCGCGCTTCCGGGCACGGCTGGCCGCGGAGGCTTCGCCGAGGGATTGGTTGCTGCTGTACGTGTCCTCGCACGCGGGCGACGGCAGCCTGCACCTGCGCGGCACCGAGCTGCCGATGCGCGAGCTGGTGGACTTCCTCAAGGGCGCGCCGGTGGGGGTGGGGCTGCTCATCCTGGACTCCTGCCGCTCCGGGGCCGCCACGCGGATGAAGGGCCTGAAGCCGGTGGCCGCGCCCGTGACGATGGAGGCCTCGGACCTGGAGGGACGCGTCGTCATCAGCGCGTCGGGCGCGGACGAGTACGCGCAGGAGTCGGATGCGTTGCAGGGCTCCTTCTTCACGCATCACCTGATGGTGGGGCTGCGAGGCGCGGCGGACGCATCGCGCGACGGGCGCGTCACGCTGGAGGAGGCCTACCGCTACGCGTATGCGAGGACGTTGGAGTCGACGCTGGTCTCGCCGGGCGGCATGCAGCGTCCCACGTTCCGCATGGACCTGCGCGGACGCGGAGAGCTGGTCCTCTCCGAGCCCCAGCGCGCGCGAGGTCGGCTGACGCTGGACGTGAAGACGCCGGGCCGCTGGCTCGTGCTGGCGTCGGAGAGCGGCGCGCTGGTGGCGGAGCTGGAGAAGGGCGAGGGCCCGACGACGCTGGCCGTGGCGCCCGGCGCGTACCGGCTGCTGTTGCGCGCGGATGATGGGTATCTGGAGCGGTCGGTGCGGGTGCCGCTCGACGGCGCCGTGTCGGTGGGCGGCGAGCCCCTGGAGCAGGCCGCGCGGATGCGGCTCGCGCGCAAGGGTGGGGCGGGGGCGTCGATGCTGCTCGCGGTGGGGCCGTCGTTGACGTCGGGCATCGTGGCGGGCCTGTCGTCGCTCGCGGGCCTGGACGTGCGCCTGCTGCGCGAAGGGCGGCTGTTGCCCGGCGTGGACACATCGAGCCTGGGGCTCGTGGTACGGCGCGGGACGGGACGCGGGGTGGCCTTCCAGCAGACGGAGCTGGAGCTGAGGTTGGGGGCCGGGCCTCACTGGAGGTTCGGAGCCTGGACGTTCAGCGGGGCGCTGGAGGCCGGGGCGCTGGCCGTCTTCCAGTCGCGCATCCCGAACGAGGACGCGCGCTTCGGTCTGGAGCCGCTGGCGCTGCTCACCGGGGGCGTGCGGCTGGACGTGCGAAGCCGCCTGTCGATGCTCCTCAGCGCCTCCGCCGGAGGCGTCATGGCGAAGCGGGACCTCGGAACGTCACTGGTGCCCAGGGCCTCCGCGTCGCTGATGGTCGGGTACGCGCTCTGACCTGTCGCGTTCGCCGTCCCAGGCCCGTAGACTTCGCGCGCCATGCGTGACTTCGACGTGCGACAGGCCCTCACGGCGAGCCTCAAGGCCACTCACGCGAGTGACCCTGGAACCCTCATCCGTGAAGAGCTGGGCTTGGAGCACGGCCAGGTCTTCGTGGATGTGGCCGTCATCAACGGTGAGCTCCACGGCTACGAGCTGAAGAGCGAGCGGGACACGCTGGACCGGCTTCCACGGCAGGTCGAGGCGTACAGCGCGGTGCTGGACCGGGCCACGCTCGTCGTTGGCGCCCGTCATGTGCAACAGGCCCTGGGCCTCATCCCCGCGTGGTGGGGCGTCAAGACGGCCACGACCCAGCGAGATGGCTCGGTCAAGCTCCGGCCCTTGCGCAAAGGCCGACGCAATCCCCAGCAGCAGCTGTCGGCCCTGGTCCGCTTGCTCTGGCGCGACGAAGCACTGGCGCTTCTGGAGACACTGGGGGCGGCCAAGGGGCTGCGGAGCCGGCCCCGGAAGATGCTCTACGAGCGCCTGGTGGAACAGGTGCCTGCTGAAGCGCTGCGCGCGGACGTCCGGCGCCTGCTCAAGGCGCGTGAAGACTGGTGAGCTGCTTCAGCACCTTCGCGATGTGGTGATTGGTCCCCACCCTGCGCCACACCGCTGGGCTTCCGGGCGTCTCGGCACCCCCGGCACATCCGAAAATGTAGTCGTCACCCCGGCTGAACGTGCGCCCGGCGTAGCACTCGTGCGCCACCAGGAACTGGGCCAGCGCCGCGTATTGCTCAAACCCGTGGAGCTTGAGGGCGAAGCCACGCAGCACCAGCCAGTGGTCATCGGCTGTGTAGCGGATGTTGGGGCTGCCGGAATGGAGCGCCGCATTCGGTGAGGGTGGCTGTGCTCCCTGGATGGCGTAGTCACCGTAGGTGGGCATTCGCACGAGCGCCGACTCCTTCTGGGCAAGGCCCTGCCACAGGAGCCAGTCCGCCCTGGGAATCTTCGTTGGCTGTTGGATGTGACTGATCGACGGCGGAAAAGCACCCGCGGCAACCGTCAGGGTTCGAAACGCCTTCACACCATGGAGGGCATTCAGGACTCCGGCGATGCCCTTCGAGAGCATGTTCACGTCATCGGGTTTGATCTCTCCGAGATCCAGCACCAGGTCGGTCGATTCAGGAGTTGTCCCGATTGACCGCAGGACTGACGAGAGCACCTCGTCAAGGTTGTCCCCGAACAGCTCCTTCTTGCGAACGCGAATGCAAGCGCCGCGCTTGTCTTCGGCGACGGCGTCCCTGACAACCGCCTGGTATTCGGGTGTGCGCTCGGGACCTGTCGCAGGGACAAGGGCGACACCGGACTCCCTCGCTCTCGCGAGGACGTATGCCAGGGGGGCTTCTCCCGAGGTCATCATCTGGGCCGGCGTCAGGTGAAGACCGTCGATGAAGGCACGGCCTTCCGGAATCGCCTTCGCGAGCTGGGGCCCTATCCTCCCCAACACTTCCTCCATCGTCTCCATCCGGAAGGACTTCCGCCTGCTCTTCACGGGTTTGGATTTGGGTGGCCGAATTTCGAAGAGCGGAGTCACGCGCCTGCGTTGGCCAGCCTCAAGTTGCGCGAGGGCTTCGCGCTCTCCCATCATGACCTTGAGAATGGGAACGTAGTCCGTTCGGTCGAAGCTTTGAATCACCTGGATGGGGCCCCCTGGGATGCTGGATCCCGTACCGCGTGGTTGAGAGTGGTGCTGCCTGGCGCAACCGTGCCCTGGTCCAGCCGCAACGTGGCGGTCCCAAAGGAGGTATTGCGTCAGCGGCCACTCTGCCATCCAGCACTGACACGCCCGTTGGGCGGAGGCCTTGCTGTCTCAATGGAAGGTCCGCGTACTCAGAAGACGACGAGCGAGAGGGCCAGGGCCGGCAGGGCGCCCTGGATGAGGCTGGCCCGCAGGAAGCTCCGGTTGCTGCTCACCAGCACCACCGCCGCCAGCAGCATGCACGCGCAGCCGAACACCACCGCCGCCACGCCCGACGCCACCGCGCCCGTGTGCACCAGCACCACGCCCGCCAGCACGCCCAGCGCGAGGAACAGGTTGTAGAAGCCCTGGTTGAGCGCCATCGGCTTCACCACGTCCGCGTCCGCCTGCGACCTCAGCCCGAAGCGCCGCCACACCTTCGGCCGCGAGAAGACGATGCTCTCCATCACGAAGAACAACACGTGGATGAGCGCGGCGATGACCGCGCAGACCTGCGCCAGTGGCGACATGATGACTCCCCCTCCGGGGTTGGGATATTCTGAACCAGTCAGTTCCGAATCGATATTGAAACGGTCAGTTCAGAATTGTCAAGGAGCGTGGCGTGGCGCGGACGCGGGCGTTTGATGAGACAGAGGCGGTGCGGGCGGCGCTGGGCGTGTTCTGGTCGCGCGGCTACGAGGCGACGTCGCTGTCGGACCTGGAGTCCGCGACGGGGCTGAACCGCTCCAGCCTGTACCAGGCGTTCGAGAGCAAGCGCGGGCTGTTCGCGCGGGCCATCGCGCTGTACCTCCAGGAGGTCATCACGCCGCGGCTGGGCGTCTTCGCGAAGGACGCGCCGGGCCTCGTGCAGGTGACGGAGTACTTCGAGTCGCTCGCGGCGACCATGGCCACCGCGCCGCCCGCGCTGACCCGGCGCGGGTGCCTGCTGGTCAACACGGCCACGGAGCTGGGCCCGCATGACGCCGAGGCGAAGCAAGCGGTGGAGGACTACCGGGCGCTCCTGCGGGGCCACCTGACGCGGGCCCTGGAGGGCGCGGCGCGGGCGGGCGTCCTGCCGCGCAAGACGGTGGCCCGGCGGGTGGAGCTGCTGCTGGGCGCGGTCATCGGCGTGCTCGTCACGGCGCGTGTGGACCCGGCGGCGGCGGCGAAGCTGGCCCAGGCGACGGCGAGCGAGGTGGCGGGCTGGGCGGGGTAGGGGCGCCGGGCTTGTCCGCCGTGCGAAGGCTGCTACAAGGGCGCGTTCTCCCGAGGCGCCCCGTGCCTCCGTCCCCCGAGGCCATGATGGAATTCGCCGCGCTCGCGCTGTCGCCCCCGCTGCTCCAGGTGCTGGAGGAGCTGGGATTCAAGACGGCCACCCCCATCCAGGCGCAGAGCATCCCGGTGCTGTTGCAGGGGATGGACGTGGTGGGGCAGGCGCGCACGGGCAGCGGGAAGACGGCGGCGTTCGCGCTACCCATCCTGCAGAAGGTGAAGCTCACGCAGGACCGGCGGCTCCAGGCGCTGGTGCTCTGCCCGACGCGCGAGCTGTGCGCGCAGGTGGCGGGGGAGATCCGACGGCTCGCGCGGCGGATGCCGGGCGTGCAGGTGCTGGTGCTCGCGGGAGGGCAGCCCGTCCGGCCGCAGGTGGAGGCGCTGGAGAAGGGCGCCCACCTCGCCGTGGGGACGCCGGGTCGCATCATGGACCTGCTGGACCGCGAGGTGCTGGACACGCGGCACCTGGCCACGGTGGTGCTGGATGAAGCGGACCGGATGCTGGACATGGGCTTCCGCGAGGACATGGAGCGGGTGCTCGGGGCGACGCCCGCGAAGCGGCAGACGGTGCTCTTCTCCGCCACGTTCCCGGACGACATCGAGGAGCTGAGCCGCGCGTTCCAGAAGGACCCCGTGCGGGTGTCGCTGGCGCAGGAGGAGGCCGCGCCGGACATCCAGCAGGTGGCGTATGCGTGCCAGCCCGAGGAGAAGCCCGCGCTGCTGCTGAGGCTCCTGCGCCAGCACCAGCCGGCCTCCGCCATCGTGTTCTGCAACTTCAAGGCGGTGGTGGTGGAGCTGACGCGGGCCCTGGTGCAGGCGGGCGTGAGCGCGGACGGCTTGCAGGGGGACCTGGAGCAGTTCGACCGGGACCGGGTGATGGCGAAGTTCCGCAACCACAGCACGCGCGTGCTGGTGGCCACGGACGTGGCGGGCCGGGGCATCGACGTGGAGGCGCTGGACGCGGTGGTGAACTACGAGCTGCCGCAGCAGCCGGAGGCGTATGTGCACCGCATCGGCCGCACGGGGCGCGCGGGTCGCCGGGGACTGGCGCTGTCGCTGGTGACGCGCTCGGACAGCCGCAAGGTGGAGGACATCGAGGCGACGACGGGCGTGAAGCTGGAGAAGGGAGACGTGGACGCGCTGGTGCCGGAGCACGCGCCGGGCGTGTCGCTCATCTCCGGTTGGGAGACGCTGTCCATCTCCGCGGGGCGCAAGGACAAGATGCGGCCCGGAGACATCCTGGGCGCGCTGACGGGCGAAGCGGGCGGCCTGAAGGCGGAGGACGTGGGCAAGATCGAGATCCACGACCGCCATGCCTTCGTCGCCGTCTCCAAGCGCGTGGTGAAGGTCGCGTTCCAGCGGCTGAGCGAGGGCCGCATCAAGGGCCGCCGGCACCGCATCGAACGCGTGCGGTGACGAGGGCGTTGCCGGAGCCTCGGCCGCGGGCCGCGCTGTCCTCAGCCCTGCACGCGCTTGCGCTCCGCCATCGCCGGAGGCGACTCCGCGTGCTCCTCCAGCGCCTCCTGGATCTGCTCCTCCTTCCAGCCCGGATCCAACACGGGGCAGAAGTAGCCCGGGCCCGCGCGCTCGCGCACCGCCCAGGCGAAGAAGTCCCGGGCCAGGGTGTGGACCTCCTCTGGGAGGAAGAGCGCCGCGACGTCGTACTCCGTGAAGCGCAGCAGGCCCGGGACGCGCCACTCCCGCTCCCAGTCGAAGCGGTAGCTGTAGGGCGCGTTGTGCGCGTCTCCCTGGATGTCCACGAAGGGCGTCACCGCCCACACCGGCTCCTTCTGCGGCTCCTTCGCCGCCAGGGCCTGGTCCAGCTGGTGCTTCATCGCCAGGTGCGCCGGTGAGCCGTACTGGACGTACCAGACCGGGCCTCCTCCCTGTGACAGGATGAAGCTCTTGCGGAACGCGATGCCGTACAGGCTCCGGCGCTGCACCAGCCTCGCGAGCTGATCCAACGGGATCTCGCTGAAGCACACCGAGCGGTGCCGGTCCGCCACCACCGCCTCCCGCCGCGCGATGCCAAACCCCTCCGCGCCCGGGATGAGCGTGCGCGCCCCCAGGATGCTCATCATGTTCTGGTAGGCGTCGTGGTACGGCGGCCCGGGCCTCGTGAAGTGCACCACGAAGTCGGACATGTCCCGCCACTGCGCATTCGCCTGATACCCGAGCATCGCCTCGCAAAGACCCCCGCGCGAGTCTCCCGGGCCCGTCCCCCCTTCGCAACACAACGCGCCGCGGGGGCCCCAGGCCCGCCCGCCCTGCTGACGTGCGACAGCGTCAGGGCAGGCGGACGGGCGCTGGCTCCCTCGGCCGCGCCAGCCGCATCAGCGCCAGCCCCGCGAGCACCGTCACCGACGCCACCGCGGCCTCCCGCGCGCTCGCGCCGAAGCCCACCAGCGTCAGCCCCAGCACCAGCGTGGGCGCCGCGAGCAGCGCGTGCACCGGCCGCAGGTCCCGCTCCCGCCGCAGCGACAGCACCGCGAGCGCCGCCGCCGTGACACCGAACTGCATCAGCACCGCGATGGCGGAGAGCGCGAAGAGCTCCGACAGGTCCCCCAGGTTCACGAACCCCAGCACCAGCACCCACGTCACCGCGAGCGCTCGCATGGGCACGCCCGACGCCGACATGCGCTCCAGCCCGAACAGCGACCGCTCCCCGGCCGCCAGCGCGGAGAGGTAGCGGGGCGTCGTCACCATCATCCCCACGCAGATGCCCAGCGCGGACACGCTCGTCCCCGCGGCCACCAGGCGCTCCAACCTCGCGCCCCCCCACGCCCCCGCGGCCTGCGCCAGGGGCGCGTCCGCCTGCGCCAGGGCCGGCAGCGCGACGACGCACGCCCACACGAGCCCCACGTACAGCAGCGCCGCCACCAGCAGCGAGCCCACCGTCGCCAGGGGCACCGTGCGCTCCGACGCGCGCACCTGCCCGGCGATGACCGGGACGATCTCGAAGCCCTGGTACGCGAACATCACCGTCAGCCCCGCCTTCAGCCACGAGGCCCCCGTGGCGGGCAGCGGTGGCGGCACATCCGGGTGGGGCAGGAGGACGCACGCGCCCAGCAGCGCCGCCAGCGGCACCAGCTTGAGCACCGTGAGCGCCGTCCACGTCCTCGCCGACACGCGGATGCCCGACGCCACCAGCGCCGCCAGCCCCGTCACCAGCGCGGAGGCCAGCAGCCGCTCGCCGACGGGCCCGCCCAGGTTCACGGACGGCGCCACCGCCCGCGCCAGGCCCGCCATCACCGCGGACGTGCTCAGGAAGGCGCTGACGTAGGCCACCCACCCGACGAGGAAGGACACGCGCTCGCCGAACGCCGCGCGCGCGAACACCACGGGCCCGCCATCCGAGTCGAACCGCCGGCCGAGCACCGCGAACGCGAACGCCACCGGCACCAGCGCCAGCCCCGTCAGCGCGAAGGCCCACACCGCGCCCAGGCCCGGCGCCAGCGCCGCGACCTCCGCGGGCGCGAAGAAGATGCCGACGCCCACGATGCCGTTGACGCCCAGGGCCAGCAGTTGGAACGGCCCGATGGTGCGCTCGGGCGCGACGCCGGAGGAAAGGGTGGACACGGCGTGGACTTCACTACACCCGCGCCCTGCGCACCATCGCCCTGCGCGTCCTCAGGGGTGGGAGAGCAGCACGCTGAGCGCCGCCATGCGCCCGGACGCGGACTCCTTCTCCAGGGACTTCGGGACGGCGACGAACACGTTGCTCTCTCGCTGCTCGCCGCAGGCGCGCGTCCCCCGGTAGTGCTTGCGGTTGCGGTCCATGATGAGGTTGTAGCCGCAGGCCCCGACCTGCCCCGTCAGCGCGTCCGGCGCGAGCGTCAGCGACGACGGCTGGCCCGCGAACGTGCCCACCGTCTCCACCACGTCCGGCCGCTCGGTCACCGTGAGGTCCACCGGCTTCTGGTCCACGGTGCCCTGGATGCGCCGGTCCGACAGCTTCAGGTCCACGGGGCGCTGGAAGGCCTGCCCCTTCAGCGCGCTGTCCGTCATCCGGAGCTGCATGTCCGCGCCCTGGAGCCCCTGCGCATCGACGGTCGCCCGCACGGTCGTCCGGGGGGTGGTCAGCTCCACGGTGTCAGCGTCTTTCGCGACAGCGGCTCCGCCCGCGAGCAGGGCGGCAACGGTGAGGATGCGAGCGGTTCTCATGCCCCAAAGCTGGGGCGTCGGGCCGCGCGCCACCAGGGCCGCGCCCCGGCTGCTCGGCGGGCCGCACCCGCCGGCGCGCCTCCCTCCCGCGAGCGGCCTTCGTGATATCCGTCCGCCCGTGTCCCGCGCGCGCCTGCTATCCCTCCTCGTCGCACTCGTCGCCCTGGTGGTCGCCGGCTGGCAGCGCGCCCGGGCGGTCGAGCGGCTGGGCCAGGACTTCGACGAGGCGACCTACCTGCCCATCGCCTTCACCTACGCCGGGATGATGGAGCAGGGGCAGTGGGGCGCGGTGGGCGAGCTCCGGGAGAACTTCGAGCACCCGCCCCTGGTGAAGCTGCTCTACGCCGAAGCGGTGCGCGTGGCCGGCGCTCCCGAGCCGGACTGGTCGCACGTCCCCATGGGGCGGCCCATCCCCGGGCCCGCGCGCCCCGCGTTCCACGTGACGCGGGGCCTCTCGGCGGTGGCCGGGGTGCTCCAGGTGGGGCTCGTCGCCTTCGTGGATCCGCTGGGGGCGCTCCTGCTCGCGTGGGACCCGTACCACACGAAGTACACGTCCCAGGCCTACCTGGAGGCGGTGCCGGGGCTGTTCGCGGTGCTCGCGCTGCTGGCCTTCGAGCGCGCCCGGCGCGCGGGCTTCGCGCCGGGGTGGACTGCGGTGTCCGGCGCGCTGCTGGGGCTCGCGGCGGCGGGGAAGTATCCGTATGGCCTCGTGGGCGGGCTCACGTTCCTGCCCTTCCTGGTGGCGGGCGCGCGCACGCGGTGGCGCCCGTGGGCCGCCATCGTCGTGTCCACGGCGGCGGTGTTCCTCGCGGTGAACCCCGCGCTGTGGTCGTCTCCGTTCGCGTCGCTGTGGGAGTCCGTCACCTTCCACTGGGGCTACTCGCACGGCGAGCACGTGCGCCGCAGCGCGCTGCCCTGGTACCAGCCGCTCGCGTTCCTCACGGACACGTGGCTGTCGGCCTCCGACCCGGGCATCTACCTCACGCACTTCAACGCGCGCGCCCTGCTGCCGCTGGCGGTGCTGGGCTGGCCCCGGACGTGGCGCGAGCGGCCCGTGTGGGCGGTGGCCGCCGTCGTGGGGCTGGTGTTCCTGCTGCTGTGGAACACCAAGTGGCCGCAGTACCTGCTGCTCGTCCTGCCCGCGCTGTGCGTCTGCGCGGGCGGGGGCGTGCGCACCGTGGCCAGCGGGGCCGCGCGGCTGTTGCGCAAGCTCCAGGGCTCGCGCGTCAGCGCAGGTGCGTGAAGACGCACGGGTCCGCGGGCAGGTCCATCTCACAGGTGGGCATCAGGCAGGTCAGCCTCGCGCGGCGGGGCAGGGGCACCCAGCCCGAGCGCAACAACAGACAGGCCGACGTGCCGGGCCCGCGCAGCATGCCCCCGCACGCCACGCCCCGGCGCTCCATGTCCTGCATGGCCACCTGGAGCAGCCGCTGCCGGTCCTCCTGGGACACGGAGGCGTCGAAGGCCATCAGGTCCACCACCTCCGCGGTGAGCTCTCCCACCCCCGTCATCAGCCGGCTGTGCGAGCTCACCAGCCCGCGCACCTCGCCGTCCTGCTCCAGCACGAAGGTCCGGGGCACGTCCCGGTACTGGAGCTGGGCCGCCAGCTGCTCCGTCGTGTACGTGTAGCCCAGCGTCACCGGGCGCAGCATGTCGTGGACCAGCGTCATGCAGCGGCCCAGGTCCGTGGGCTGATAGAGGCGGATGCCCCGGGGATCCGCCTCCCGGAAGCGGTGCCGCAGGAGGGGATGCGCCAGCGTGAACAGCCTCCGCTCGTTGTGCGTGAACGACCAGCGGGCGAGCGCGCGCGCATCAAAGGCATACATCCACAGCGCCAGGCCTCCGAAGAGGCGCGTGCTCCACGCCCGCTGCCAGAAGCCCTGCGGCCGGGAGGCCGCCGTCGTGCAGCCCAGGGTGAGCCGCGCGGACCGGTCCTGGTGCCGCCGCAGCAGCTCCTGCGCGAGCTTCGCGCCAATGCCCTGTCCCCGATGGGAGTTCGTGACGGTGGCCCGGAGTCCATAGCTGCCGTCCACTTCCAGGCGCCCCAGGCGCAGCCTCGCGGGCTCCGCGAAGAGGGTGCCCACCAGGTGCCTTCCCTCGTACGCCGCCAGCAGGTAGTCGCGCGGCGCCTGACCGCCCCGGAACAGCCGCCAGTCGCAGAAGCGCTTGTCCCAGACCGGCAGCGGCGCCGTCCTGCCGTAGGTGGACTGCCAGACGCGGTTGAGGAACCAGGACGCCTCGGAGGCGTCACCCTCGAAGGTGCGCACCTCGATCATGGCCTGCCCTCGGGGACGGGATGCCGGAGCGCCCGGGGATGGCGAAGGGCATGCATGCGCCATGAGCTTGCTTTCATGGCGAGGAAGGTAGGGAGGGGGGCCGGGCTGGAAAGCGGTCGCCGTGAATGGCTCCACCCTGGCTGTCATTGCCGAGTCAATGACAGCCCCTCCGCGTGCGGTGGTCCACAGGCGCCGGGCTGACAGGGCGAGGGAGTGTGCGGAGGCGGGCGTCCCGGCGGCTCAGGGCGCGGTGAGCGCGAAGTCCGCGTACACCGCGCCGTGGTCGGAGCCGCCGTAGCCGGTGCCGTCGCGGGCCACGCGGAAGGAGCCCGGCACATACGCGCCGCCTCCGCCGGGCGCGAGGTAGAGGTGGTCGATGGCCTGACCCCTGCCGGAATAGAAGTACGACCACGTCTCGCTCTCCGGCCGGTCCCTGGCCACGCGCAGGAGGGCCTCGTCCAGGGCGTTGATGGGCCCCGAGCCGGGGACGTCATTGAGGTCCCCGCCGAGCACCACCAGCGCGTCCGGGAACTCCTTCGCCGAGTCGAGGAGGATGGCCCGCGAGGCGTTGGCCTCCGCCATGCGGCGGTCCGGATCGTCATTCACCTTGGAGCGGAAGTGCGCGGCGAAGACGATGACCCGCTTGCCGTCCACGTCCAGGTGCACCTCGAGCAGGTCGCGCGAGAAGCGGGTGTACGAGCCATCCGGCCTGGCGATGGATTGGTTGCGGTGGCTGCGCACTTCGAGGATGGGGTGGCGGGAGAGGACCGCCACGTCCACCGACGCCTGGGTGTACGTCTCCCCCAGGTGCGATTGGGGGAACTGAGGGACCTTCCTCAGCAGCCCATCCAGCGACTGCTGCGTCTCGACCTCTTCCAGCAGCACGATGTCCGCGTCGAGCGCGGTGATGGCCCGTCCGAGCCGGTCCACCTGCGCCTCGAACTCCGCCTCGGTGGGGAGCTCCTCGTAGTTGGTGCCGCCGCAGGAGCCCGAATCGCAGACGGTGTCGAACAGGCGGTGCACGTTGAACGCCGCGATGCGCACGTGGGGGCCGGAGGGGTCCGGCGCCGTTCCGCTGTCGGGTTGCGGGCAGTTGCCCTGGACGCAGGGCCCCGCGTCCGGCACCGACAGGGGCTGAGGAGACAGGCCATCACAGCCCGAGACCGCGAGCAGCAGCCCTCCCAGGGCGAGGGCCGAGCGGAGACGGGAGCGGAGGGGGAGCCGCGGCAGGGGTGACATCGGGGCGGCAACCTAACACCGGGCATCCCCCGGTGCCGCTCGGATGGGCCCGAGGTGTCCGCCGACGCGGCGCGGCTCGCCCCTTTCGTCATGGGTCGCGGACTCCAGGTGCCGGCGGGGTGGACATGGGGTGGGGGCCGTGGAGGGCCGACCGGCCACGGGAGGGGTGGCGCCGTTCGGCGTGGCTCCGCGACCGCTCGGCCCCGAGGCCCCCAGCCGTGCCGGCGGGCGTGTGCATCCTGCCGTCATCCCGGGCGCCGACGCGCCCGCGAGGTGCCGACGCCATGAACCCGTCCGTTCGCATGTCTCCGCTTCCTCCGTCTTCCGCTCCTTCCCTCGCGGCGCCGGCCCGGCCGCTCCTCCCGTGGGTCCGCGCCCCGCGCCAGACGCTGGCGGCATCGCTGGCCCTGGGCGTGCTGGCGGAGGTCCTGCTCGAAAGGGCGCATTGGGGGCTGGGCTTCCCGCTGGTGGTGGCGGCCCTGGTCGGCGCGCTCGCGTGGCTGGGTGGCCGCGAGGGCTGGCAGCGCGCGCGGCCCAACGCGTGGCTGCTGCTGCCCCTGGGGCTGGTCAGCGCCTTCGTCGCCGTGCGGGACAGCGCGTGGCTCCTGGTGCTCAACGTGCTGACGGCGGCCGTGCTCCTGATGCTGCTGTCGCACTTCTGGGCGGCGGGCCGCGTGGAGCGGCTGGGGTTCAAGGGCTACGTCGCCGTCTTCTTCGGCTCCGCCGTGCAGACGCTGCTCTATCCGCCGGCCATCGTCCGGGAGAGCGTGGACGTGCGCGGCCTGAAGACGCACTCGCGCCTCGTGGGGGCGCTGTCGCGGGGGCTGCTCCTGACGCTGCCGGTGCTGCTCGTGTTCGGGCTGCTGCTCGAATCCGCGGACGGCATCTTCTCCTCCACCATGCAGCGGGTGTTGTCGTTCGACCTGGACCTGGGGCAGCTGGTGGTCCGCGGTGTGGGCGTGGCGTTCAGCGCGTGCGTCGCGGCGGGCGTGCTGGGCCACGCGCTGCGCCGCCGCGCCGTCACGGAGCTGGGCGACGCGGAGCTGGCCCCCGCCACGCCGCGCCTGGGCCTCATCGAAGCGCTCACGCTCATCTTCGCCGTGAACGCGCTGTTCTTCGTCTTCGCGGCCTTCCAGGTGGCGTACCTCTTCATCAACGAGGCGTCGTCGCCCGCGTCCGGGTACTCCTTCGCCGAGTACGCGCGGCGCGGGTTCTTCGAACTGGTGGTCGTCTCGACGCTGACGCTGGTGCTGGTGCTGGCCCTGGAGCGCTGGACGCGGAGGGAGACGCGCGCGGCGCAGGCGGTCTTCCGCGCGGGCACGTCGCTGATGGTGGTGCTGACGCTGCTCATCCTGGCCTCGGCGATGCGGCGCCTGTCGCTGTACGAGGACGCGTTCGGCTACACGCTGCTGCGCGTGCACACGCACGTCTTCATGGTGGCGCTGGCCGCGGCGCTGGCCTGGCGCGCGGTGACGCTGTGGTGGAGGCCGGAGCGCTTCGCGGTGGGCGCCTTCGCCACGGCGCTGGGCGCGGTCCTCGCGCTCAACCTCCTCAACCCGGAGGCCTTCATCGTCCGCCACAACCTGGAGCGGTATGCGCGCACCGGTTCGTTGGACACCGAAATGTTCTACTTCCTGTCCGCGGACGCCGTGCCCGGGCTGGTCCAGGCGGACGCCGCCCTCGCGGAGGGCTCCCACGGGCGGCTGGCGCACGTCCTGAAGGAGCAGCGGGAGCGGCTGGAGCAGGGGGACCCGTTCCCGGAGTGGAATGTCTCCCGGTTCCTCGCCCGCCGGGCGCTGCTGCGGGCGGGGCCTGGAGCGCGCCCGTGAATCCGTGAGCCACCCTGGCTAGATTCCGGCGCCATGAGCGAAGTCGCCGGACGCCGTGTCCCCGCCCTGCCTCCCATCCCCGCGGTCCTCATCGCCGTGGTGAGCGTGCAGGGGGGCGCGGCGCTCGCGAAGGGGCTCTTCCCCGCGCTGGGGGCGGTGGGCGCCGCGGGCCTGCGGCTGGTGCTCGCGTCGGTGATGCTGCTGGCGTTCTTCCGCCCGCCGCTCCTTCGCTACACGCGGGCGCAGTGGGTGGCCGTCGTGCCGTATGGCGTGGCGCTGGGCGTGATGAACCTCACGTACTACCTGGCCATCGCGCGCATCCCGCTGGGGCTCGCGGTGACGCTGGAGTTCGTGGGGCCCTTCGTGCTCGCGGTGGTGGGCTCGCGCAAGGCGCTGGACTTCGTGTGGGTGCTCTTCGCGGCGACGGGCATCGTGTTGATCACGCCGTGGACGGCGAAGCCCGGCGGGTTGGATCCGCTGGGCGTGGTGCTGGCGCTGACGGCGGGGGCGTGCTGGGCCCTCTACATCCTGATGGGCGGGAGGCTGTCGCGCCGGGTGCCGGAAGGGGAGGGCGTGGCGGCGGGCATGGTGGTGGCCATGCTGACGGTGCTGCCCTTCATGCTGCGCGAGGGCCACCTGGAGCGGCTGACGCCGGGCCTCTTCGCGGCGGGCCTGGGCGTGGCGCTCCTGTCCAGCGCGCTGCCGTACACGCTGGAGATGATGGCGCTGGGGCAGCTCTCCAGCCGCATCTTCGGCATCCTGATGAGCCTGGAGCCCGGCGTGGCCACGCTGGTGGGCTGGGTGTTCCTGCGCGAGCACCTCACGCCCCTGCAATGGCTGGCGGTCGCGCTGGTGAGCGTCGCGTCGGCGGGGGCGACGCTGACGGCGAGGCGGCCCCCTCCGCCCGTGGAGGCGTGAGGTGTTGACGCCGCGCTCCGGTGAGGATGCGCGGAGGTGGAGGCGCGTCAGCCCCTGGCGCGCTCCTGTTCAGAAATCGTGGACGACCAGGTCGAACCGGCAATGCCGCGCGAGCAGGTCCAGCAGCTCATCCAGCGGCGCGTCCAACCGGTGCCTGTAGACATCCAGCCCCACCAGGGATTGGTCCTCCTTCGGTGCGTCCGTGGCATCGGCCATGGGCCGCAGGTGGCCCGCCAGCCACCAGCGGGTCCACGCGCCCTCGGTCCGGGCCAGGAGGGGACGCCGGTCCTTCACGACCAGCTCGACATACAGGTGCCCTGACGTCTCCAGCGTGGAGCGGAAGCCCTTGGGCAGGAAGGTGTATGTCTTCTCCCGCCAGCCCTCGGGCTGTCGCTCCATCGCGGGCGTCAGGCAGACGAACTCCACCTCCGGCCACGCGATGAAGACCGCCTTCGCGAGCAGCGGCCGCAAGGTGACACCTCGCACGTCGAAGTCGGCGCGCAGCGGGAGGCCGTGATGGACGATGACGCCCAACATCAGGGAAGTGAATCCAGCGCTGCGTCCAGCAGCAACTGCTCCAACTGGACGATGCGCTGGACGGCTCGCTTCAATCCCTCGCGCCCCAGCTGGCCACTGCCCCGCACGTCGTGCAGGTAGCGCGGCGAGTCCAACCACCCGGCCCAGCCTTCGTGGTTCGCCGTGCCCGGCACGAACTTCTGCGGACCGTCATCCTGCATGAACCCCAGCTTGTCCGCGGGAAGCCCCGCCAGCAGCTCGCGCCGCGCATACAGACAGCCCAGGTGCGGGCCAAAGACCTTAGAGCCTGTTGAAATGGAGCGAAGGGGCCTGTTCGTTGAACGAACAAGATGCCCGACCTCGCAATACCCGAGCGCACGCCGTATCCGAGCGACCTGACGGACGAGCAATGGGCCCTCATCGAGCCATTCGTCAGCGCGGTGGGGGGAGGCCCCAAGGAGCAGGTGCACCCGAGGCGCGAAGTGGTGAATGCCATCCTCTACGTGACGCGGACGGGCGTGCAGTGGCGCTTCCTGCCGCACGACCTGCCCGACTGGCAAAGCGTCTACCACTCCTTCCGTAACCGTCCGGCGAGCGACGTGGCGGGAGGGATTGCCGGGGTAGCCGTCGTGGTGGACCCTGGCCGGAATGTCGAAGCCGGTTGAGAAGCAGGAGTGGTTTCAGGTCGCCGAAGCCTTCGAGGCGAGCGGCCTGACGCAGAAGGAGTTCTCCGCGCAGCGAGGGTTGAGGTTGAGCACACTGCAGTCGTGGGTGTACCGGCGCCGGCGTCAGCGCGCAGGGAAGACTCCGGCAGTTCGCCTGCTGCCGGTGGAGGTGGCTACCGTCGCGCAGGTGAGTCCTGTGCCGCTCGAGGTGTTGCTGGTGAGCGGGGCACGGCTGCGATTCCCCGCGGGCGCAGACGTCGACTACGTCGCCCGGCTCGTCACTGCGCTGGGCAGGTGAGGCGTGTTCACGCTTCCCTCGTCGGTGCGCGTGGTGCTGGCCACCGAGGAGGTGGACATGCGCAAGTCGATTGATGGCCTCATGGCGCTGGTGAAGTCTGCCTGGGGTGAGGACGTCTACTCCGGCCACCTCTTCGCCTTCGTCTCAAGGCGGGGGGACCGCATCAAGGTGCTGACGTGGAGTCGGGGAGGCTTCGTACTGCTGTACAAGCGGCTGGAGACGGGCCGCTTCCGAATGCCGAAGGTGGACGCGGACGCGAGCGCGGTGCACCTGGACGCGACGCAGTTGGCGATGCTGCTGGACGGCATCGACGTCACCGAAGTCAAACGCTCGCCCGCCTGGACGCCGCCCGGGCGCACGCCTTCGTAGCGCGCGGGCACGCCGCTGGGTGGCGAGGTGTTGGCACCAGGTGCCACGTGAGCTGCCCCAAGACCACTTCTGTCCCTGGCGCGAGGAAGCCGAAGAGCTTCGCGAGCGGATGACGTCGCTGGAGGCGAAGATGGCGGCGCTGGAGCGGCGCGTCTTCGGAAGGAAGACGGAGAAGCTGCCTCCGGTGGCCAAGGAGCTGAAGCCGTCGTCCACCAGCCCGGAGGACGAGGCGGCCCGGGCCGCGAGCGCACTGCAGACGCGGCGCGAGCGCGCGGCCCGTAAGGCCGCCGGGGCCGTGGAGCGCGAAGTCCCGCACGAGGTGCCCGCGGGGGAGCGGCGCTGCCCGGCGTGCGGCGGTGAGGCGCTCAAGCCCCTGGGCGAGGGGAGACGGACGGTGGTGTACGAGTACGTGCCGGCCCTCTTTGAGAAGCAGGTGCACGTGCAGGAAGTCCTGGCGTGCGCGTGTGGCCGAGGCGTCGTCACCGCGCCCGCGCCGCCCAAGGTGGTGGACAAGGGCGAGTATGGGCCGGGTCTCCTGGCCCACGTCGTCGTCTCCAAGTGCGCGGACGCCATGCCCCTGCACCGGCTGGCTCAGCGGATGGAGCGGGGCGGCGTCCCGATGAGCCGCAGCACGCTGACGGACCTCTTCCACCAGTCGGCCGAGGTGCTGCTGCCCTTGTCCTCGCACCTCCTGCAGTGCATCGCCTCGGCGGAGGTGGTGTGGGCCGACGAGACACCGCTGCGCGTGCTGGACGTGAAGAAGACTCGTCGGGGCTACCTCTGGACGTTTCTCACCCAGACGCCCTAGAGGGAGTGGCTCATCGGCTACCGCTTCAGCCTGGGCCGCGCCGGCAAGACGCCCAAGGACGTGCTGGGCGGCACCAGGGGCGCGCTCGTGGTGGACGGGTACACCGGCTACAACGCGGTGACGCTGCCGGAGGGCCGCACGCGCGTCGGCTGCTGGGCCCATCTGCGTCGTCGCTTCTTCGAGGCGCTGCCCACCGCGCCGGAAGCCCGGGAGGCAATGGACCTCATCCTCGAACTCTACCGCGTGGAAGCCGAGGTGCGGGACGCGGACCTCGTGGGCACCGCGGCGCACCGAGCGCTGCGCCAGGAGTCCAGCACTCGCATTCTCGCGCGACTCTGGACGTGGCTCGCAGTCCAGACGCCGCGCCACCCGCCGAAGAGCCCCATGGGGCAGGCCCTCTCCTATGCGACGAAGCAATGGGACTCGCTGACTCGCTTCGTCGAGGACGCGCGACTGCCTTTGGACAACAACCGCTCGGAGGCGGCGCTGAGAAAGGCCGCCCTGGGCAGGAAGAACTTCCTCTTTGTCGGGCACGAGGCCGCAGGCGAGAACCTCGCGGGCCTCTACGCCCTGGTGGCGACCTGCGAGGCCAACGGCGTCAACCCCGAGGCGTACCTGGCTGACGTCCTGCTCCGTGTCCAGACGCATCCCAACTCGCGCATCGCGGAGCTGCTGCCTCACGAGTGGAAGCGTCGGCAGACCACCGGTCCGCCCGAGTCACACCTCCAACCCTCTCTCTGAACCCTCCTGCGGTCGCGGTGTCCGTTGCGCACGGACCTCGTCCGTCTTCAACGGCTTACACCACGTCACTGACCGGACGGATACCTCCTTCCGATTGTGGATGAAGGACGGCACCTGGAAGCGCGTGCAAGATGCGCTGCCAAGCAAGGTGCGCCAGGCGCAGGGGCGTGAGCATGAGCCCACCATTGGAATCATGGACAGCCAATCCGTGAAGGCGTCCGAGGAGGCTGACAGGCGGGGCTACGACGCGGGCAAGCAGATGAAGGGCAGAAAGCGCCACCTGCTCGTAGCTGTGCTGGGGCTGGTGCTGGTGGCCTGGGTGACGACCACTGATGTGCAAGACCGGGATGCCGCGGCGGGTGCGGTGCTGCCACGTGCCTCCGAAGACTTTCCCTCGCTGAACAAGGTGTGGGCGGATGCGGGCTACCAGGGGCCTGTCGTGGCGGACGCCGCGAAGCAGGCGGGACTGGCGGTGGAGATTGTCCGGCGTGCCGAGGAGGATACGGGCTTCGTTGTGCAAAAGCGCCGCTGGGTGGTGGAGCGGACCAACGCGTGGCTGACGCGCCAGCGGCGCCTGGCTCGCGACTACGAACGTCACGAGCACTCGTCCGAAACCTTGATCCACATCGCGATGACCGGCCTCATGCTGCGCCGTCTCGCGTGATGGACCAATTCAACACGCTCTCAGAGAACACACCGCACTGCTGTTGCCGCGAGGAGTAGTGCACCTCCGCCTTCAGCGCGAACTTCACCTGGACCTTCTTGGCAAAGTCAGGGATGAAAAATCGAAGGCTCCGACGCGGACAATCCGGGCAGGAATGTTTGCCACCATTGGCCGCGCAACCCCGGCAACTATCGGGGACGTTTGACCTGCGACCAAGGCCCCACCAAGCGTCCCCTCTATGTCTCGCATCCAAGAAACTCCGCAACCCTCGCTAGAAACCTAAGTGACGCCTCTCGATGATCCCCCCCTGCCTCAATCAAGAATTTCCGATGCCAACCTTCCGGCGGAAACTCCCCCCTCACATCACGAAGCCAATCCCTGAATTTCACATACTCCAAATCTGGCGTCCCTCCGCGCAACGCAGCCGCCTCCAACCCCAAGACAAACCCCCAAAGCTTATCAACATTTGGCTCCCCAATATACGGAAGAAAATTGCTACGATGACGTCCCTGCCAAAGCACCTCCAACGCGCCCAACACCACCCCATTGCGCCCACTTGCCATTACGCCTCTTCCTTGACGAACAACAAAACTTCACCTGAAGTCCCTTAACAACAGCATCAGCCAATGCATAGCAGCGACCTGTAACTTGATTAGCCGCGCTAAATGCCGCCGAAAAGTTCGTCAACCATTTGCTAGGGCGGCAGCTCCAGGTACGCTCCAGCGAAGCTCCGGACGAGTTGCACGAATCGCATGGCCGGCCTACGGAATGGGTGCCCCCTGCATAAGCAGCGACCAGGCAGCAGGAGCCACGGACTCCCCCACCAATTCATACGTCTCGTGCTTCCGCCGAGTGGGAGCAACCCACAGGTCACGGAAGAATCGCTCATTTCCCCAGACTGCACCAAACCCTTCGTGGCTGCAGACGAACAGCTTCAACTTGGACCCTTCGTACAACTGGAGATCATCCCGGCCATCGACTCCCGTCCAGACACTCTCGTCGTTCAACGGCAGGCGCACTCCACCGTTCGTCTGGCATCGCACCCACAACGCGGCACTTGAGCCACCCGTCGTCCCAGGCCACGACGAAACCCACAGCGCCTGCACCGCCGCCGCCCGGATCCACCCGAAGTTACGCTGAAGGCGCTTCAACTACGGTGTGGGCACGACGACATCCGCACCGTCGACCCGCACCGTCCCCGCCGGATGAGCGCGAAATGCGTGGACGACCGCCAGGCACGCGCGAACAAGGCTTCCAGGCGCTGCTTCTTGTCCAACGGGAGGCACCACTCCCCCGCCAGATCCAGGCCTTCTCTTCTCACTGAGGCCATGACCGGTACCCTCACCGCACTCCGCCAGCAGCAGCCACGATGAGCCCCCCACGTCCACCGCCATCAAGGCAGCGTCTCCCCGAGCGAGAAGATCGGCCCCCATGACTACCAGCAGTGCCATGGAGTATGCCTCACATGAGGTCGGCGAGACACCAAATGAGTGGAGACGGCAGCAAGAGGAGAGGCAGAGATCCAGACCAGAGCGGATACGACCATCTGAGCAATCCCCTCGTTTGAAATTTCCCCTAGGAGAACCCGTGAGCAGCCGAGCAGGCGAGCTCAGAGGGAGAAATGAGAATGAGGGGATGCTTCAGGGGATAGGGCTGGCCCACGTTGCTGCTGCCACCCATCAGGAACTGATGGATGGCGTCGATGCAGTGCGTGGGCACCTGCGCCCCCGCCGCGTTGTCCAGGTAGCTGAAGCCGGACCTGAGCGCGGGGAAGTGCTCGGCGAAGGGGGAGGACATGATGCGTGGAGCATAGCCCTCCCCCCCCGTGGCCGGGACTACGGCGTGCCGAAGTCCTGCGTCCAGTACGCGCGGTACGTGCTGGACGGCGCGTTGTAGTAGCCAATGCCCGTCTGCTTCAGCGCGCCATTCATGATGTTGTTGCAGTGACCCGTGCTCGCCATCCAGCCGTCCACCACCGCCTGGGCGGAGCCGTAGCCCGCGGCGATGTTCTCCGCCGCCGTCCGGTAGCTGTAGCCCGCGGACGCCATGCGCTGCCACGGCGTGGAGCCGTTGGAGCCCGTGTGGCTGAAGAAGTTGTTCGTGCCCATGTCCTTGGAGTGCTTGCGCGCCGCGCAGCGGAGCTTGCTGTCGAGCGTGAGCGCGCCCACCGCCGGCTTCACCACCCCGCCACAGGTGGCGCCCGCCGCGCGGCGCTGGTTGATCCGCGTGAGCACGTCATTCTCGAACGTCACCCAGGCCGGATCCCACGTCGTCACGTCATCGCAATACGCCGCGCTCGCGCTCAGCCCGTTGCCGGCGACCTCCGTCTGGACCGGCGGCGCGATGACGCCTTCTGCCTCCTGCGTGAGCGCCTCCTCGCCTCCACAGCCACCCAGCAGGGCGGCGGCGCTCAGCAACGTCAGACACAGCGAACGGGACGAGGGCTTCATGGACGGACCTTTCACCGGCGGGGCCAGTCAGGGAAGGAGTTCATCGAGATGCATCTTTGTACATGAATCCTTGTTTGCGCCATGGACCCTCCGTGCATTGGAATTGACGCGTGAAACGGCGCGGTTGTGTCAGCGGTGTTGGTGACGGAAAGTTCTTCCACCGTGAAGACGCCTTCCGCTGTGCCTGCCATTCGTTCCGTGGTGTTGGACACCAACGTGGTGCTGGACGTGTTCGTCTTTGATGACGTCTTCACCCGGCCGCTGAAGCAGGCGCTGCATTCAGGCGCGGTGACGGCGTGGGCGGACCGGCACACGCTCAAGGAGCTGGCGCTGGTGCTCGCCTATCCCTCGTTCAAGCTGGCGGCGGAAGCGCAGCGGGCGGTGCGCGATGCGTATGGCGCGCTCGTGCGGGTCTCGGACGGGGAGGGGGCTCCGGTGGCGCTGCCGCCGTGCCGGGACCGGGATGATCAGAAGTTCCTGGAGCTGGCGGCCCGCGCGGGGGCGTCCTGGCTGGTGAGCAAGGACCAGCGCGTGCTGTCGATGGGCGGCGGCCGGCGCCTGCCCTTCGAGATCCTGTCGCCCCGGAAGGCCGCCGCGCTCCTGGAGGGCGGGGCGGCCGGGGCCTGATTCAGGGCAGCCGGACGCCGTGCTCGGCGCAGTAGAGGATGGCGGGGTAGGTCGCCGCGAACGCGAAGAAGAAGGAGTTGAGGCCCATCACCAGCGCGTTCGTCGCGTGGAACACCACGCCCCAGGCGACGAAGGCGAGCGCCACCGTGGGGCCTCCCGCGAGCGCCAGCGGGAAGAGGAGCTCCACGCCGACGACCGACCAGCTCAGGAGGCGCGTGAGCCACGGCTGGCGCGCGAGCATCGCGGCCATGGGCCGCGCGCCGTTGGTGCGGGTGTTGAAGACGAGGAACACGGCCTGACCGTCGCGCCACCTGGGCCCGAGGGCCTTCCAGAAGCCCGCGGTGAAGTAGGCCAGGCAGCCCTGGAGCGCGATGAAGGCCAGCCCCGCCTCCCGCACGTGCGGTTCGCCGGGCGCCAGCGCCACGAGCAGCAGCGCGACGTTGATCATCCGCACCATGCGGTCCGAGCCCTCCTTGCTGAACAGCAGGCGCATGGAGACGAGGAGGTCCGTGACGAAGAGCAGCGCCAGGGCCGTGAGCACCGCCGGGGCCGGCAGCGTGGGCACCAGCAGCGCCGCCGCGCAGCCGCCGCGCAGGTACAGCCAGCCCTCGAAGCGGCCGGGGGACACCAGCGACACGGCGAACCGCAGGAGGGGGCCACCCCTGTGCCGCTCCAGCATCTGGCGCAGCAGCCGCCAGCCGGAGAAGCCGTCCTCGGCGTGGTCGCGCCAGTTGGCCAGCAACTCGCCCGTGACGACGAGGATGCCCAGCGCCATGAGCGCGCGCACGGCGTACAGCGCCAGGTCGGGGGCGTTCGTGAAGGGGGTCATCGCGGGTGCAGCTCCGACACGAGCACCATCCGGGACGGCGTCCGGGTCTCGTAGCCATGGGACTCGGCGATGGCGAACTGGAACCCGCGCGTGAGCGGCGTCCCGCCCTGGGACGTGATGAGGGCCAGGACGGCCGCGTAGCCATCGGTCTGGGTCAGGGGCACGCGGCGCCGCGCCCGGGCCTGCTGCACCAGCCGGGTCACCGCGGCGGCCACCGCGTAGCGATGACGCCGCTCCGGATTCCAGACCGCGCTCACCAGCGAGCGCCGCACGGCCAGCGGAACCTCCCGCCACTGCGTGAGCGTCCCGTCACACAGGGCCTCGCGGTAGAGCAGGTGGTAGTCGGACGAGGCGAACGACGGAGAGAAGAACATCCACCGGGGGATGAGCCCGAACACGTCCAGGGCGCGCAGGAGCCCCTGGAGGCGCATGGGGAGGAACTGGCAGAGGAAGGACACCGCGAACCAGGCCACCAGCAGCCAGGGAATGAGCTGGATGAGCATGGCCTAGTGTCCCTGCTCCGGCCACGGCTGCCGGGCGGTGGGCGCGGACGGCGGGAACTCCCGCTGCGCGAGCGCCTCGACGTCGTTCAGCGCGGGCGGGGTCAGCAGGACGCTCGCCTCCAGCGCGAAGCCCGCCTCCGCGGAGCGGGTGCGCAGCGAGAGCCTCGCGGCGTCCAGCGCGGCGCCGGGAAAGGGCTGCACACTCCAGGCGAAGCCCGCGTCCGCGTCCAGGACGAGCCCCGTCATCCACGGCTCGCCCGCGTAGCAGAGCTCCGCGACGTGCGCGGGAAAGGGCGTCCGGGCGGAGGCCTCGCGCCAGGCCTTCCGGCGCGCGTCGAGCACCTCCCGCGCCGAAGCGGACGTCGCCGCGAGGGCCGCGGACAGCTCCGCGTGAAGCGCATCCCCGGCCACGGTCAGCAGCAGCGCGATGCTCCCCCCGGGCGCGAGGGGCGCGGAGGGAGCGGGGAGGGTGAGCAACCGGGGACTGGAGTCGGTGGAAGGCCACGCGTCGTGCGCCAATCGCGCGTCGTGAGGGCGCACCGCCGTGGCCACGGATGGGCGAATCACTCGCGTCATGGGAAGGGGGCAGGCGGGGGGAAACAGGTGGAGCCAGCAATAGATGTGAGCCGCTCGACTCCTGTCAATTTCGGCAAAGCCTGCTTACCTGGCGCCGAGCGGGCAGGCGCCCAGGGGGGAAATCCGGAGCGGATGCTTGGACTCATCCGCGTCTCGGGTCATCCTCGCCCCCGGTGCGTTCCTCACTCTTGATCCTCCTGTTCTGCGCCGGCTGCGCCGCGCGTGTCGTCACCCCCGTCCCGGCGTCCGCGCCGGCTCCGGCCGAGGCCGCCGCGCCCGCGCCGTCACCGGAGGCCCCGGCCTCGCCACCGCCCGCGCAGCCCGGTGCCGAGGCTCCGGCGCCCGCGCAGGCCCCGGCACAGGCCCCCTTGAGCGCGTCCGCCGCGCCCGCCGCGATGCCGTCCCCCGCGGAGGTCGCCGCGGTCGTCACCGACGCCGCCGTGCGGGAGAACCCCTGCCCCGTGGACGCGGAGGAGGACGACGACGAGGCCACCGCGGCCACCGATGACGAGGGCGTGAGCGAGGAGGGCGAGATGCAGGCGCCGCTCGCGCCCGCCGCGCCCGCGGGGCCGCTCTACACCGCGGACCTGTCCGACGAGGCGCTCACCGAGGCGTGGAAGAAGGACCCGGCCACGCTGGGCTCCATGTCCATTGGCTTCGTGGAGAGCGGGCGGCAGATCAACAGCGTGCGCGTGCCGGATGACAAGGATTGGCTCGTGGTGTCGCCGGACATCGCCTACGGCACGCAGGAGACGGTGGACTATGTGGTCGCCGCCATCCGCGCCGTGCGCGCGCAGTACCCGAACGTGCCCCCGCTGCGCGTCAACCGCCTGTCCACCAAGGACGGCGGCTACCTGCGCCCGCACAAGAGCCACCAGAACGGCCGCGACGTGGACCTGGGCTTCTACTACCCGACCGCGGAGCCGGTGCGGGAGCGCGAGCGGGAGCGCTACATCGACGTGGCCATGAACTGGGCGCTGATCCGCTCGCTGGTGGTGAACACCGACGTGCAGATGATCCTCGTGGACAAGCGCGTGCAGAAGGTCCTGTACGACTACGCGCTGTCCATTGGCGAGGACAAGGCGTGGCTGGACTCGCTGTTCAACGCGGGCTTCAACTCGCTCATCAAGCACGCGCGCCGGCACCGCGACCACTTCCACGTGCGCTTCTTCAACGGCCGCGCGCAGGAGCTGGGCCGCCGGGTGGCGCCGCTCCTGGCGCTCCAGCCGGACCAGAACCTCATGATGTACAAGGTGCGCAACGGGGACACGCTGGGTGCGATTGCGCTGCGTCACAACTCCAGCGTGGTGGCCATCAAGAAGGCCAACCGGATGCGCAACACGTTCCTGAGCATTGGCCGGCGGCTGGTGATCCCGCTGAAGGGGCCGTGCACGCACTGCCCCATCCCCCCGCCGGTGCAGCTGCCCCCGCGCCGGCTGCCGCCCCAGGCGCAGGCCCCCGCTTTGGTGAACACGGCGCCCGCGGCTTCGGGCAAGCTGTCCAACCCGTGCACTCCCGCCGCGCCGGCACCGACGCCGGTGGCCGTTCCCACGGGTGTTCCGTCCGGTCTGTCGACCGGCCGCTGAAAGGCTTCAGGTTCCATGGCAACTCCGCACATCTCCGCGTCCCCCGGTGACTTCGCTGAAGTGGTCCTCATGCCGGGAGACCCGCTCCGGGCGCGCTACATCTCCGAGCGCTTCCTGGAGAACGCGCGCGCCGTCACCTCGGTGCGCAACATGCTGGGCTACACCGGCACCTTCCGCGGCAAGCGGCTGTCGGTGATGGGGCACGGCATGGGCGTGCCCTCCATCTCCATCTACGCGACGGAGCTGGTGAAGACCTATGGCGCGAAGGTGCTCATCCGCGTGGGGAGCTGCGGCGCGCTGCGCCCGGACGTGAAGCTGCGCGACGTCATCGTGGCGATGGGCGCGGGCACCGACTCCAACGTGAACCGCATGCGCGTGATGGGGCACGACTTCCCGGCGGTGGCGGACTTCACGCTGGCCCGGCGCGCGGTGGAGGCGGCCGAGAAGCGCGGCAAGCCAGTGCGCGTGGGCAACGTCTTCTCCTCCGACCTCTTCTACCACCCGCAGGAGGCGCTCAACGCGACGCTGGAGAAGATGGGCATCCTGGCGGTGGAGATGGAGATCGCCGGCCTCTACGGCGTGGCCGCGGAGTTCGGCGCGCGGGCGCTGGCGCTGCTCACGGTGTCGGACCACATCCGCACCGGCGAGCACCTGTCGCCGGAGGACCGGCAGACGACGTTCGACGAGATGATCGAGCTGGCGTTCGACGTGGCCGCCTCCGAGGCGTGAGGACCTGAGCGCATGGCCTTGCCACCCCGCAGGGGCCCGGGCTCCCCGCTGGCGCGCAAGGCCGCGCAGCGCACGCCAGGTCACCACTACAACGCGAGCTTCCTGAACTCGGCGGACCGCGCGGAGATATTGGCGTGGCTGGGCACGCTGCACCCGCTGTGGGAGGAGCGCTATTCAAAGCACTTCCCCCCGCCGGAGGGCCAGCAGCAGCGCCGGCTGCTGCGGCCCGTGTACTGGCTGGGCAACTGGCAGTTCGCGTGCCTGGACTACTACCGCCCGCCGAAGGGTGTGAAGGACCGCTGCGTGAAGGCGGAGCCGTTCCCGGCGGTGCTACAGCGGCAGATCGAGAAGGTGGAGGCGCTGGCGCGGCGGATGTTCCGGGGCCCGGACATGCCGCAGGGCTGGCACCTCAACACGTGCCTGGTGAACTTCTACGGCAGCCGGTTGGAGGACGGGCGCTGGGTGGACACCGCGCGGGTGGGCGAGCACAAGGACTTCGAGCCCGGCCCGGTGGCGTCGCTGTCCCTGGGCGAGCGCGCGCTCATCCAGTTCGTCACGTCCACGCGGCCCGGCGAGCGGGACGCGGTGGTGCTGGAGCAGTGGCTGGATGACGGGGCGCTCCAGCTCTTCGGTGGTGCGCAGTGGAAGGACCAGACGTTCCACCGGGTGCAGCGCGTGGACACGCGCGCGGGCCACTCAATGCCGCCGGAGCTGCCGGACTTCCGCACCCGGCGCATCAACCTGACGTTCCGCTACGTGCCGGACGTGCACGTGACGCCGTTCGCGAAGCTGAGCCCGGAGGCTCGCGAGGACGTGCGCCCGTACATGGAGACGCTCGCGAAGGGCAGTCGCTTCTTTCGCGAGGAGCTTGCGCGCGAAGAGCGGGTGAAGGCGGAGTAGGGCGCGGCGCGCTCCTGCCCGGCGCGGTTCAAAACCTGTCCGACCGTCGGACGGGTTTTCGCTGGGCGCGCTGGAGCGGGAGCCCTCGTCCACGGCGGATGTCGAGGCCAGAGGTACGCAGGGGCGTGACCTCGGCATCGGCATGGTTCGAACCTGTCCGACAGTCGGACAAGTTTCGCCAGCCCTGCCGGAGCGGGAGCCCCTGTTCACGTTGGGCATCGAGGCCGGCGTAAGCAGGGGCGTGACTTCGGGGCCGGCATGGTTCGAACCTGTCCGACAGTCGGACAGGTTTCGCCAGCCCTGCTGGGCCAGGAACCCGCCCACCCTCGGCGGGGATTGGGGCCAGTGTCAGGCAGGGGCGTGACCTTGGGGCCGGCGCGGTTCGAACCTGTCCGACAGTCGGACAAGTTTCACCAGTCCTGCTGGAGTGGGACCGCCTGTCCACGTTGGGTGTCGAAGCCAGGACATGCCGGGGTGTGGCCCCGGGGCCGGCGTGGTTCGAACCTGTCCGACAGTCGGACAGGTTTGCCGGGCGCGCGCCCCGGGTGGGGGTTCGTCACCTGGGCCGCGGAGAACGTGGCCAGGTCCGACGGCTCAGGAGGAGCCGGTCTCGGTGTTCGAGGACGGGGCCGTGGCTGGACGGGCCACGTAGCTCACCTGGGGGCTGGGGCTCCGGGGCGGACGTCCCGCGCCGCGCTCCGGGCCCTGACGGGGCATCCGGGGACCGTTGTTGGGCAGGTTGCCGCGCGCTTCGCGGGGACCGCGGTTGTTCTGGCGCGGCTCGCTGTTCTGCTGCGGACCGCTGTCCTGGATGGATCCGTTGTTGCGCGCGGGCCGGCCGTTCATACGCGCCTGCGCTCCGGATCCATCCTGGCGGGGCCCACCGTTCTGCTGCGGACGCCCGTTCGCGCGCCACTCGTTGCGAGGAGGCCGGCCATTCTGCTGTGCCGCCCGGTCGTTCACACCCGCCTCGCTCGTGTGCGGCTGGCCGTTCAGGCCCGGCTCGCCACCGGATTGCTGACCGTTCTGGCGGGGCTGGCTGTTCAGGCCCGACTCGCCACCGGATTGCTGCCCATTCTGGCGAGGCTGGCCGTTCATGCGCGGCGGCCTGCTGCTCCGCTGCGGGGCCTGTCCGTTGTCGGCATGCGGCTGGCCGTTCATGCGCGGCGGTCGGCCGTTCTGCTGCGAAGCCTGTCCGTTTTCGGTGTGCGGCTGGCCATTCATGCTCGGCGGCTGGCCGTTCTGAGGCGCGGCCCGGCCATTGTCGCCGTTCCGCTGGCCGTTCATGCGCGCCTCGCCATTGGGCGGACGCGGCGGACGACCGTCGCGCCGCTGCTCGTCGCGCGGGCCGCCCCGCTGCGGTCGGCCATTCATGCGCGCCTCGCCCTGCGCATTCGCTCCCTGCGCCAGAGCGCCGTTGCGTGGGCCCCCCTGCTGGGGATGGGGACGTCCGTTCGCGCGCGCCTCACCCTGCGCATTCGCCCCCTGCGCCGGGGCGCCGTTGCGCGGGCCCCCCTGCTGGGGATGGGGACGTCCGTTCGCGCGTGCCTCGCCCTGCGCATTCGCCCCCTGCGCCGGAGCACCGTTGCGCGGGCCGCCCTGCTGCGGACGCCCGTTGTTTCCGTTGGGCCGGTTGTTGTTGCCTCCACCCTGCGGCGGACGCGCTCCCGCGTTCTGCTGCGGCCCCGCGTTCCCTGGCCGGGGCGCGTTGCCGTTGCGCGGCGGCGGCTTGCCACCGAAGCCTCCGCGCCGACGCGTGTCCCGCGGGCTCGCCGTGACGATGGGACGGCCGCGCTCGCCGCCGCCCTGGCGCAGCACCAGCGCCTCCAGCGCTCGCAGCTCCGCCTCCTCCGCGCTGATGCCTTCCTCCACGACGGGCGCCGGGGCCGGACGGGCCTCGTTGCGCCGGGCCTCCTCCTGCTGGAGGAACCGCTCCTGCCGGAGCGCCTGGCGGCCCGCGCCTCCCTGCCTGCGCGGCGCCTCGCGGAACGTGCCGGACGGCACGTAGTCCGGCGTCAGCTCGCGCCGCACGTACGCGTTCCAGATCTCACCCGTGTCACCCGAACGGCCCGCCAGCCGGGTCGAGAAACCCGCCAGGTACTGGCGCACGTTGTCCAGGTCGCGGCGGAAGTAGAACTCCGCCTGGCTGTTGCGCGCCGCCGCCACCGTCTGCGGAAAGTCGATGATGGTCGGGCCGTTCCCGCTCATCAGGATGTTGTAGGGCGACAGGTCCCCGTGAATGAGGTCCGCGCACAGGGTGCGAATCACCTGGGCGCGCAGGTCCAGGTAGAGGGCCTCGGCCTCCTCGGGCGTCTGGGGCGGGGCCTCCACGAGCCGGGGCGCGGGCTGGCCTTCCGCGTCCAGCACCAGCTCCATCAGGAGGATGCCCTCGTAGAACATCACCGGCGTGGGCACGCGCACGCCCTGTGCGTGCAGCTTGTAGAGCGAGTCCGCTTCCGCGTTCTTCCACGCCTCTTCCGCGGCGGCCTGCCCGAAGCGGCTGCCCTTCTCCATGGCGCGGCGCGTGCGCGAGTTGCGCACCTCGCGGCCTTCCTTGTAGCCGGCGTTGTTGCGGAAGTTGCGCTCGTGGCGCTCCTTGTACAGCTTCGCTGCGACCACCTGGCCGGCGTGCTGGACGAGCCACACCTCCGCCTCCTTCCCCGTCTTCAGCTGGCCGATGACGGCGTCGATGATGCCGTCGGCGAGGAGGGTCTCGAGGGAGTCATTCATTCTTAGGCAAAAGGCCGGAACGGCACGGGGCGGGGAGCTTCATTGGCGGCGCGCACCGGCGGCCCCTGCTCGCCATGATGCACGGTGGAGATGAGAACACCGGGCCCCCCGGGTTTCCATCGCCGTCACGCTGAACGTCATTCAGAAGGCCCACGAACCGCTTGCTAGCAGCTTGAGGAGCAGGGGGCCAGGGGTGCCCCCGTGCCGATCTCCTGTTCTCCGCCCACCCCTGCCCGGGGACCGGATTGACGTCCGCCAGCGTCCAACCGGCTTTCACCCGAGGAGCATTCCGCCCATGAAGACCCTGCTGACCTGGGGTGTCCTGCTGGCCTCGCTGTGCGCGCACGCCGAGGACCGGGTCGCGGACGCCCGGAAGCGCCAGACGGCTGGCCTTGTCCAAACGTTCAAGGAGGCGGGGCTGGCCTGGCCCCCGGAGGAGCTCTACCTGAGGGCCTTCAAGGTCGAGCGCGAGCTGGAGGTCTGGGCGGGCCAGCAGGGCCAGCCGCTGGTGAAGGTGCGCACCTGGCCCATCTGCGCGGCCTCCGGCGACGTGGGCCCCAAGCGGGCCCAGGGCGACTCCCAGGTCCCGGAGGGCTTCTACACGGTGGACCTCTTCAACCCCAGGAGCGCGTACCACCTGTCCCTGCGGGTCAGCTACCCGAACGCGCTCGACCGCAAGCTGGGCGCGGCGAAGCCCGGGGGCGACATCTACATCCACGGTGACTGCGTGAGCATCGGCTGTCTGGCCATCGAGGACGGCCCCATCGAGGAGCTGTACGTGATGGTGTCCGAGGCCCGCGCGCGCATGGGCCGCGACGTGCCGGTGCACCTCTTCCCGCGCCGGCTGGACGCGGCGGGGCTGGCGGCGCTGGAGGCCCTGTCCGGCGTCACCGACGCGCGGAAGGCCTTCTGGCGCAGCCTGGAGCCGGGCTACCGCCTCTTCGAGGAGACCCGGCGTCCGCCTCGGGTGAAGGTGGATGCTTCCGCGACCCGCTACGTGGTGACGCCGGCGCCCCAGGCCCGGGCGCGCTGAGGAGTTGGTAGAACCGTGGGGTGAAGGCCCCCTCCGCCGGGGCCGGCCTCCGGGAGCGCACGCACATGAAATCATCGGTCTCGCTACGGGAGTCCTCGGGCTCCGGGCGCGCGCGAGCGCTCGTGTCCCTCACGACGACGGAGCTGGCCGCGGCCCTGCGCGAGCGCCAGGTCACCGCCGTGGAGGCGCTGGAGGCCTTCCTCACGCGAGCGCGCCAGCACAACCCCGCGCTCAACGCGGTGGTGACCTGGGACGAGGCGCGGGCCCGGCAGCGGGCGGAGGCGGCGGACGCGGCGCTCGCCCGGGGCGAGCTGTGGGGCCCGCTGCACGGCGTGCCCTTCACGGTGAAGGACGCGTTCAGCACCGAGGCGCTGCGCACGACGTCCGCCCATCCGCTCTTCGCGGAGCACGTGCCCGCGCGCGACGCGACCGCGGTGGCCCGGCTGAAGGCGGCGGGGGCCCTCGTCTTCGGCAAGACGAACCTGCCGCCGTTCGCCGGGGACTTCCAGACGGATGGGCCGCTCTTCGGCCGGACGAACAACCCGCATGACCTGGCGCGCACGCCGGGCGGGTCCAGCGGCGGCGCGGCGGCGGCGGTGGCGGCGGGGCTCACCCCGTTCGAGCTGGGCAGCGACATCGGCGGCTCCATCCGGCTGCCGGCGCACTGCTGCGGCGTCGTGGGCATCAAGCCCACGGAGAACCGCGTGTCCACGGTGGGCCACATCCCGGACATGCCGGGCGGGCCGCGCCACGTGCGCCACATGGCGTGCGTGGGGCCGCTGGCGCGCTCGGTGGCGGACCTGCGGCTCATCCTGTCGCTCATCGAGGGCGCGGATCCGCTCGCCCCGGAGGTGCCGCCCGTCGCGCCGCTGGGGGCCGCGAAGCCCCGGGCGCGGCAGGGACTGCGGCTGGCGTGGACGGACACGCTGGGGCCCTTCCAGGCCGACCGCGAGACGCGGGAGTCGTTCCAGCGCTTCACCGCCGCCGCGCGCGCGGAGGGCGTGGTGGTGGAGCAGGCCGTGCCCGCGGGGCAGGACGTCGCGGACCTCGTGGAGGTGTGGGGGCTGATGCAGGGCGGCGAGGTGGGCGCGCCCCTGCCTCCACCCGCGCGCGAGGGGTATCAGCAGCAGTTCCTTCCCCACGAAAGCGACCGGCTGGCGCGGGCCATCCTCCAGGGCACGCGCCTGGACATGGCGGGCTACGGCGCGGCGCTGAGCCGGCGGGACGCGCACATCGCCCTGCTGGAGGACTTCCTGTCCGGCTGGGACGCGTGGCTGGTGCCTGTGGCGATGTCGGCCGCGCCGGTGCACACGCCGTTCGGCGGGCCGGTGGACGTGGACGGTGCGCCCCGGGGCTACCTGGAGGCCCTGGGCGGGTTCACCTGCCTGTTCAACGCGACGGGGAGTCCGGTCGTGGTGTTCCCGCTGGGGCGCACGTCGGCGGGCCTGCCGGTGGGGGCGCAGCTCGTGGGGCGGCGGTGGGCGGACGGGGCGCTGCTCGACGTGGCGGAGGCGCTGTGGCCCCTGGGCGGCGGCGTGCGGTGGCCGGAGGCGTTCACGCCCTGAGTCAGTAGACGCGCAGGAGGCGCGAGCGGCATTCGAAGTGCGGGTTGCGCACGTCGACGACGTAGACCTCGCCGGTGGTCTCGTCGAAGTTGCCGGCGAGGAGTCCCGCGGCGGCCAGGGCGGCGAGGTAGACGTTGTCCGTGCCCTTCTTCATGTCGCTGACCTTGCGCACGTAGACGATGCGGCCCTCCACGGCCCACACGCTGCGGATGCCGTCGGTGTGCACGCCCATCGCGTCCTCGGGCGGCGCGGGGACCTTCCCCAGCGCGGGTGGGACGGCCTGGAGCACGTAGTCGTCGTAGGCTCGGTTGCCGCTGCGGCTGATGAGCTTCACCTCTCGCAGGAGGCCGTCCGGGCCCTGGTTCAGCTCCAGCGTGACCGTGAGCTTCATCGTGCTGACGCCGTGGGCGAAGTCCTGGAGCTCCTCGCCCGCCTGGGACAGGCCGCGCAGGCGGTCGTAGCCGGGCTCGTCGCGGGTGCGCTTCGCGAGCACCTCGCCCGGCCTGGGGGCCCGGCGGAGCCCGGGCGTGCTCCCGGGGGAGCCGGTGGCGCCGAACTGTCTGGCCTTCTCCGCGTACGCGTACATCAGTTGCTTGGGGAAGCTGGGCATGTCGAAGAGGGGCGGGGCGTCCATCTGCTTCTCCAACTGCGCGCGCAGCGTGCCGAAGTACGGATGGACGCGGCCGGTGTCCACGCGGTCGCGCGCGCGGCGTTCGTCGACGATGCCCTGCACGCGCTCCGACACGCGTGCGTGCTCCTCGGCGGCGAGGGCTTCGGCGGACAGGCTGGGGTCGCCAGGGCGCAGCGTGCGGCCTCCGCCCCGCGAGTTCTCCGGCGTCGTGATGATGACCCCCGTGCTCGATCCGGGGGAGGGGAGCAGGTTCGGGGAAAGAGGGCCCGAAGGCTGCGCGCGCGGCGCGTCCACCCCGGGGCGATCACCGTCCGGAGCGGGCGCGCGGGTCGCGATGTCCAGGCGTGGAATGTCGTCCGCCGAAGCGCGCGGCGCGTCTTGGGCCGGAGCGGGCTCGTGCGTCGCGGCGGCGGGAGGCGCCGGCTCCCGGGTGACGACAGCAGGATGCGGCGCGGTGGGCTCGTGCGTCGCGGTGGCAGGAGGCGGGGCCACGGGCTCGTGCGTCGCGGTAGGAGGCGGGGCCACGGGCTCGCGCATCGCGGTAGGGGGCGGGGCCACAGGCTCGTGCGTCGCGGTGGCAGGAGGCGGGGCCACGGCCTCGTGCGTCGCGGTAGGAGGCGGGGCCACAGCCTCGTGCGTCGCGGTCGTAGGAGGTGGCTGCACCACGGGCTCACGTGTCGCGGCGGCAGGAGGCGAGGGCACCACGGGCTCGTGCGTCGCGGCAGCAGGAGGTGCCGCGGGCTCTCGCATCGCGGTCGCTGGCTCGGACGGAGGCGGCGCGCGTGGCTTCGAGGGGGACGGCGGATGTGCCGGCGCCTCGCGCGTCCCCTCCGGGGGAAGCGGCGTGGGAGCGCCCTTCGGCGGGTCCCCCACCGGAATGCCAGAGGCCGGGGCCGGCGGCTCCCGTGTCGCGAGTTGGGCCTGCGGCTCCGAGGCCGATGGCGGCCCGGCCGGCACGGTGACGATCTCCACCTCCACCGCCTTCGCGCGCGGCGGCGCCCTGCGTCCGGTGGACGACGCGGGCCCCCGCGTCCACAGGAGCCCGAACACGAGGGCGTGCAGCGCCAGGGAGATCAGCCCGGCCCATCCGAGACGTCGCGACCGCCGCATGCTCGTACCCTACAGAAAGCCACCCCTGCCTCAATACGCAGGGGCGGGGGCGTTCGCGAAGCGACGTCCCACCCACCGGGCAGGCGACCCGTCAACGCTTGAAACGTCCCCGAGGTGACTCGACGCACGCCGTGACTCCTGCTGTGCTGCCATCGTCCCTCCGTGCCCCCATGCCCCTCGCCTGTCTGGACGAACCCACGTTCATGGACCTCCTGCTCGGGACGCTGCCTCCCGACAGGACGGCGCTCGTCGACGAGCACCTGGACACGTGCCCCTCCTGCCGGCGCATGGTGTCCGAGGCGCTGAAGGTGCAACCTCCGGCCGACACCGCGCCCGTTCCGGACGAGGAGGTCCTGGACAGCCAGCTGGCCACGCTGGCCGTGGACCCGTGGCGCGGGAAGAAGTCGCGCCTGCGCCTGCCCACGCCGCCCCTGGCGCGAGGCACGGCGGTGGGCCGCTACCTCATCCTGGAGATGCTCGGCGTGGGCGGGATGAGCGTGGTGTACGCCGCCTATGACCCGGAGCTGGACCGCCGCGTGGCGCTCAAGCTCCTCCAGGTGGAGGCGCTGGGGCTGGGCGCGGAGGCCGGCCGCACGCAGGTGCTGCGCGAGGCGCAGGCCATGGCCCGCGTCTCCCACCCGCACGTCGTCTCCGTCTTCGACGTGGGCACCTTCGGCCGGCAGGTCTTCCTGGCCATGGAGCTGGTGGACGCGCACACGCTGCGCACGTGGGAGCACGACGGTCCGCACCCGTGGCGCCAGGTGGTGGAGGTCTTCCTCGCCGTGGCCCGGGGGCTCGCCGCCGCGCACGCGGTGGGCGTGGTGCACGGCGACGTGAAGCCGGAGAACATCCTCGTGGGCCAGGATGGCCGCGTGCGCGTCACGGACTTCGGCCTGTCGCGCATCATGTCCGGCGCCGTGACCCCGCCGGTGATGCCCGGGAGCCCCACGCATCCGCGCGCCATGGAGGGCGGCACGCCCGCGTACATGGCCCCGGAGCAGTTCCCGCCCGAGGAGCGCACCGACGCACGCAGCGACCAGTTCGGCTTCTGCGCCGCGCTCTACGAGGGCCTCTACGGCGAGCGCCCCTTCGCGGGCGGCACGGTGGAGGAGCTGTCCCAGGCGGTGCACGCGGGGCGCGTGAAGGGCGTGCCCCGGCACTCCGGCGTGCCGCAGTGGCTGCGCAAGGTGGTGGTGAAGGGGCTGGCCGTGAAGCCCGAGGACCGCCACGCCTCCATGGAGGCGCTCATCGCCGCGCTGGAGGCGGACCCCGCGGCGCTCCGGACGCGGCGGCTGCGCGTGGCGGGCGCGTCGCTGCTGCTGTTGTCCGCGGTGGGCCTCACGCACTTCCTCCACGGCCGCGACACCACGGGCTGCGAGGGCGCCTCGCGCGCCATGGGCGGCGTGTGGGACGCGCCCCGCCAGCAGGCGGTGGAGGCGGCCTTCCTCGGCACCGGGCGCCGCTTCGCGCACGACGCCTTCCGGCACGTGCGCCGCGGCCTGGACGCGTACACCGCCGCGTGGGTGACGACGCGCACGGCGGCGTGCGAGGCCACCCGCGTGCGCCACGAGCAGAGCGAGGCGGTGATGGCGCTGCGCATGCGCTGCCTGGACGCGCGGCTGGCGGACGTGGCCGCGCTCACGCAGCTCTTCACCCAGGCGGACCCGGACCTGGTGGAGCGGGCGCCCCGCGCGGTGGAGGGGCTGGCGCCGCTGGTGGCCTGCTCGGACGTGGAGTCGCTGACGTCGCGCGGGCACTCCGCGTCGGAAGACGCCGCCGCCCGGGACCGCACCGTCGCGCTGCTCCAGGCGCTGGTGGACGCCAGGGCCCTGCGCGCCGCGGGCCGCTACTCCCAGGGCGTGGCGCGCATGGAGCCGGTGGCCCAGGCCGCGCGGGCCGCGGGGGACTGGGCCGGCGCCGCGGACGCGCTGCTGCTCCTCGCGGAGCTGAAGGACGGGGCCGGGGACTACCGGGGCGCGGAGGCCGCGGTGCTCCAGGCCGCGTGGACCGCGGAGGCCGGCCGCAACGACGACGCCGCCGCGCGCGCGTGGACGCTGGCGGTGCGCGTGACCGGGGAGCGGCTGGACCAGTACGCGCAAGGGCAGCAGGCCGCGGAGCGCGCCAGCGCCGCGGTGGAGCGGCTGGGCGGCAGCAGGGAGATGGCCGGCGTGCTCGCGATGAACCTGGGCCGGCTGCTGTCGCGCCAGGGCCGCTACCCGGAGGCGCACGAGCAGCTCACCCGCGCGCTGTCCCTGATGGAGAAGCGCTTCGGCCCGGAGGCCCTGGAGGTCGCGGACGTGCGCGTGGAGCTGGGCACCGTGCGCCGCTCGCAGGGGCGCACGGAGGACGCCCTGGCCCTGTACGAGCGCGCCCTGGGCACCGTGCGCGGAGCGCTGGGGCCCGAGCACCCGGACGTGGCGCGCATCCGCCTGGAGCAGGCCAGCGTGCGCTGGCAGCAGGGGGACTTCGTGCAGGCGGAGCGGCTGGCCCGGGGCGCGCTGGCGCTGCTGGAGCGCTCGCTGGGCATGGACCACCCGCAGGTGGCGGACGCCCTCAACAGCCTGGCGCTGGCGCTGCAATACCAGGGCAAGCGCGAGGAGGCGCTGCCCCTGTACGAGCGCGCGCTGCACATCGCGGAGACGACGGAGGGGCGCGACAGCTCCACGGTGGCCATCATCGTCAACAACATCGGCACGCTGCTGGTGCACATGGGCCGGCTGGAGGAGGCCACCCAGCGCTTCGCCACGGCGCTCGAGCAGGTGGAGAAGAGCCTGGGCCCGGACCACCCCACGCTGGCGCTGGTGCTCCGGGGCATGGGCCAGACGCTCAGCTACCGCAACCAGCCGGACCAGGCCCTGCCGTACTTCCAGCGCGCCGCCGCGCTCCAGACGTCCCTGCCGGACGACGTGAACGGCGGCTGGACGGGGGCCCTGGTGGACCTGGGGCGCACGTACATGGTGCTCGGCCGCCCGCGCGAGGCGCTGGCCCCCCTGGAGAAGGCCGTCGCGGGCTGGGAGCGCGCCCGGCCCCGCCCGGCGGAGCGCCCCGCCGCGCGCTACATGCTGGCCCGCGCGCTGTGGGACGCGAAGCAGGACCCGGTCCGCGCCCTCCGGCTCGCCGCGGAGGCCCGCCAGGAGGTCGCCGCGCTCCCCGACGACGAGTCCTCGGTGCCGGAGCTGCGCCAGGCGATGGACCGCTGGATCGGCAAGCTGCCCCCCAGCGCGCGCAGGGACCTCAAGGCGGCCATGGCCCCGCCGAAGCCCGCGGACCCCGCGCGGGACGCGCTCGTCCGGTGAGCGCCCCCTCCCGGCGGGCGCGAGGGGGACACGTTATACGGAGGGTGCAATGACGCGCCTCATGGACTCCCCTGTCGCCGCGCTCGCGCCCGAAGCGGGCGTGGACGCCCTGGCCTCGCTGCTGCGCGGACGCCGCGTCGTGGTGCTCACCGGCGCCGGATGCAGCACCGAGTCCGGCATCCCCGACTACCGCGGCCCGGAGACGCGCCACCAGGTGCGCAACCCCATCCAGCACCGCGAGTTCCTGCGCCAGCCGGAGGTGCGCCAGCGCTACTGGGCGCGCAGCCTGCTGGGCTGGCCGCGCTTCACCTCCGCCCGGCCCAACGCGGCGCACCGCGCGCTGGCCGCCCTGGAGCAGGCGGGCGTGGTGCCGGGGCTCATCACCCAGAACGTGGACGGCCTGCACCCCGCGGCGGGCAGCGAGCGCGTGCTGGAGCTCCACGGCGCGCTGTCGCGGGTGCGGTGCCTGGCGTGCGGCGCGCAGGAGCCCCGCGCGTCGCTCCAGGCGCGGCTGCTGGGCCTCAACCCGGACTTCGCGCACGCCGGGGTGGAGGCGCGCCCGGACGGCGACGCGGAGCTGCCGCTGGAGGCGGTGGAGGGCTTCCGGGTCCCCGCGTGCACGCGCTGCGGCGGGACGCTGAAGCCGGACGTGGTGTTCTTCGGCGACAACGTCGCGGCGCCGCTGGTGCAGGACGCGTTCGCGCTGGTGGAGGAGGGGGACGCGCTGCTGGTGGTGGGCTCGTCGCTGACGGTCTACTCCGGCTACCGCTTCGTCACCCGCGCCGCCGAGCGGCGCATCCCCATCGGCATCCTCAACCTCGGGGAGAGCCGGGGCGATGGGCTCGCGGCGGTGCGCGTGGAGGCGCGGGCGGGCGACGTCCTGCCCCGGCTCGCGCAGGCGCTGACCCGCACCTGACGTCCCTCCTCCCACACCAGGCGTGCAGGCGGGCCGGACGCGGCGCCGAATGGGCACGCCGGGAGCGGGGGCAAGTGTGCCATCATCCCCGGCTTCGCGAGGCACGCGCGCCAGGCCGTGCCCGGATGGAGACACAGGGCTGATGGACACCGGGCGCCCGCTGGGCGGCAGGTACGCGCTGGAGCGCAGGATTGGCGGCGGTGGCATGGGCGCCATCTGGCGGGCCGTCGACCTGCAGCTCCAGCGGCACGTGGCCGTCAAGCTCATCGCGTCCGAAGGGGTGGCCCGCACGCCGGAGGCCCACCGCCACTTCGAACAGGAGGCCCAGGCCGTGGCCCGGCTGCGCCACCCGCACGTGGTGCAGGTGCATGACTCCGGCGTGGACGGCGGCGTGCCGTACATCGTCATGGAGCTGCTGGAGGGCGAGGACCTGGAGACGCGCCTCACCCAGCAGGGGCGCCTGTCCCCGGCCCGGGTGGCCGCGCTCGTCACGCCGGTGGCCCGGGCCCTGGCGGCGGCGCACGCGGCGGGGCTCGTCCACCGCGACCTGAAGCCCGCCAACCTCTTCCTCGCGCACGTGGACGGGGAGGAGATGGTGAAGGTGCTCGACTTCGGGCTCGCGCGCTCGCTCATCCCCACGGGCGCGCCCGCGCAGGCCGAGGGGCTCACCGGCACGCTGCGCTACATGAGCCCGGAGCAGCTGCGCGCGGATCCGGACCTGGACGCGCGCGCGGACCTCTGGTCGCTCGCGGTGGTGCTCTACCGCGCCCTCACCGGCCAGTTCCCCTACGGGCCCGAGTCCGTGGGCGCGCTCTTGCGCGGCACCTTCCACCCGCCCGCGGTGCCCGTCGCGCAGCTCGTTCCGGAGCTGGGCCCGGGCGGGGACGCCTTCTTCCAGCGCGCGCTGCACCCGAAGCCCGAGCAGCGCTTCACCTCCGCGCGGGAGCTGGCCGCCGCCTTCGTCGCGCTGGTGGAGGCGGGCCGCGCCGCCCAGGCCGCCACGGTGCTGGTGGTGGACGACGAGCCGGACGTGGAGCTGCTCATGCGCCAGCGCTTCCGCCGGCACGTGCGCGACGGCGTCTACCGCTTCGTCTTCGCGCGCGACGGCGAGGAGGCGCTGGAGGCGCTGCGCCAGCACCCGGACACGCACGCCGTCCTGTGCGACCTGAACATGCCGCGCATGGACGGGCTCACCTTCCTGTCGCGCGTGGGGGAGGTGGATCCGCTGGTGAAGGTGGTCATCGTCTCCGCGTACGGCGACATGCCCAACCTGCGCGCGGCGATGAACCGGGGCGCGTTCGACTTCCTGGTGAAGCCCGTGGACCTGGACGACCTGGAGTCCACGCTGGCCAAGACGGTGCGCCACGTGGCGGAGCTGCGCCGCGCGGTGCGCTCCACGGAGGAGAACGCGCTGCTGCGCATGTTCGTGCACGGCGGCATCGTGGACCGGGTGCTGCCGCTGGTGCGCGGCCCCGGCGCGCTCGCGGGCGAGCAGGTGGACGCCACGGTGGCCTTCCTGGACGTCGCGGACTTCACCGCCGTCACCCGCCAGCACCCACCGGAGTCCGCGCTGCGCCGGCTCAACGCCAACTTCGAGGTCATCCTCCCGGAGCTGGAGGCGCGCGGCGGCGTGGTGGACAAGTTCCTGGGCGACGCGGTGATGGCCGTCTTCCAGGGCGAGGGCCACGTGGCGCGCGCGCTGGACGCCTGCCTCGCGGTGCGGCAGCGGCTCCAGGGCCTGGCGTGGAGCGGCGGGGACGCGTCCCCCTACGCGCACGGCGTCTGCATGGGCGTGGACACCGGGCCGGTGCTGTCCGGCAACGTGGGCGCGGCCGGGCGCGGACGCCTGGACCACACGGTGCTGGGCGACGTGGTGAACACGGCGGCCCGGCTCGCCACCGTGGCCGCGCGCGACCAGGTGCTGGTGAGCGAGGCGCTCGCCGCCCGGCTCGCGAGCACCTTCGACTGCCGGCCCGCCGGAGAGCGGCACCTGCCGGGCCCCGGCGGCCGGACGCTCGCGGTGCGCGAGGTGGTGGCCCGCCACGGCAGCCAGTCCGCCTCCTCCGTGGACCGCACCTCCGAACAGGTGGCCCCCGCCGTCCTGGACTCGCCCGCCTCCCCACCCCAGCCCGGGGCCTTCACGGCCAAGGGGCCCACCTGAGGCGCGCCCTCTCCACGCGCTCTTGAGCCATGCGCCTCATCCTCAACCCAGGCCAGGTGGATGAACGGGTGGTGCTGCTGCCGGAGGGCACCACCACCATCGGCCGCACCGAGGAGAACGGCATCCGCGTGCCGCACCCCAGCCTGTCCCGGCGCCACGCGCGGCTGGAGCGCGCGGGCGGGCGCGTGGTGCTGGTGGACCTGGACAGCAAGAACGGCAGCTTCGTGGGGCCGCACCGCGTGTCGCGCCAGGAGCTGGGCCACGGCCAGTCCTTCCGCTGCGGCGAGGTGTGGTTCCGGCTGGTGTCCCAGGACGCGCCGCTGCCGGACGGCTGGGGCCCGGTGCGCACGCAGCCGCTGGAGACGCGCTTCTCCAGCGGGCCCATGGAGGCGCTGCTCGACACGCGCTCGCCGGACCGCACGCGCGACAAGCTCCAGGTGCTCCTCAAGGTGGGGCAGATCCTCTCCTCGCCGGGCCCGGTGGACGGGCTCCTGGAGCGGGTGCTGCAACTCGTCTTCCAGATATGGGCGGTGGACCGGGCGGCGGTGCTGCTGGCGGACCGGGACACGGGGGCGCTGGCGCCGCGCGTGGCGCGGGGCGCGCTGGGAGGGGCGCTGCCGGAGCGCTTCTACAGCCAGCACATCGTGGACTACGTGCACTCGCGCGGCGTGGCGGCCCTCTTCACGGACGCGCAGGACGACGCGCGGCTCGTGGGCGCGGACTCCGTCTTCCGCCAGTCCATCCGCGCCTCCCTCTGCGTGCCCCTGCGCACGCGCGACACGGTGCTGGGCGTGCTGTACCTGGACAGCCTCAAGCACGGCGGCCTCTTCACCGACGAGGACCTGGAGTTCCTCACCGCGTTCGCCAACCAGGCCGCCATCGCGCTGGACCACGCGCACCTGGCGCGGCGGCTGGAGGAGGAGGCGGTGCTGCGCAACGCCTACCAGCGCTTCTTCCCGCCGGACGTCGTGCGCCAGCTGAAGGCGCTGCGGGGCGTGCCGCTGGAGGTGCGCGAGGCGAACGTCACCATCCTCTTCTCCGACATCACCGGCTTCACCGCCATGTCCTCGCGCCTCAAGCCGCGGCAGGTGGTGGACATGCTCAACGCGTACTTCCCGGTGATGGCGGACGTCGTCTTCCGCCACGAGGGCACGCTGGAGAAGTACATCGGCGACGCGCTGATGGCCGTGTGGGGCGCCCCCTTCGCCCGGCCGGACGACGCGGACCGGGCCGTGCGCGCGGCCGTGGAGATGCAGCGGGCCCTGGCGGACCTCAACGCCCGCTGGCGCGCGGAGGGCGCGCCGGAGCTTCAGGTCCACATCGGCCTCAACTCCGGCCCGGTGGCCGCGGGCAACATCGGCTCGGAGCGCTACCTCCAGTACGCCACCGTGGGGGACGCCACCAACGTCGCGTCCCGCGTGTGCGGCGTCGCGCGCCCGGGCGAGGTGCTGATGACCGAGGCGACGCGCGTCCTCCTGGACGCGGACGCCTTCGCGCTGGAGCCGCTGGAGCCGGTGCGGGTGAAGGGCCGCGACGAGCCCCTGTCCCTCTTCCGCGTGCGCGGCTGACGGCTACTCCGCGTCCTGCCCCAGGCGCTCCGGCTGGAGGAGGATGATCTGTCCGCCCTCGAAGCTGAGCATCCCCTCGCGCACGTAGTAGCGCAGCCACTTGTTGACGCTCTCGCGGGTGACGCCACAGAGGTTGGCCAGCTCCGACTGCGTGAGCTTCGGGGTGATGACCAGCCCCTCGGAGCACGGCTTCCCCTGCGTCTTCGCCAGCTCCAGCAGCACCCGCACCAGCCGGCTGCGCGCGTCCAGGAAGGCCGAGTCGTACACGAGCTGCGTCGTGCGCCGCACCAGCCGGCTCATGTTCGCGAGCAGCGCCAGGCTCACCTGCGGCCGCGTCTCCAGGTAGCGCCGGAAGTCGTCGCGCTGGAGCGTCAGGAGGTGCGCCTCCTCGCGCGCCAGCGCGTCCGTGGAGCGCATCTCCCCGTCCAAGAGGGACAGCTCCCCGAAGGCGTCCCCCCGGTCCAGGAGCGCCAGGGTGATCTCCCGCCCCTCACTGGAGGACAGCCGGATGGCCACCTGGCCCCGCCGGATGATGAACAGGGCCGTGCCCACGTCTCCCCGGTGGAAGATGACCTCGCCCCGGGCGAAGCGCCGGGGCTGGAGGAGCGACGACATGTTCTCCAGGTCCTCCCGGCCGAGGCTCTCGAACATGGGGATTTCGGCCAGCAGCTGCGCGTAGGACATGAGGGGACCGCCATTCTGCCCGGAATCCCCGGATACAGGTAGGGAACCCTCCCATCCAGGCCCGGCGGACAAGTCCGGCGGGTGTGAACGCCTTCACACCGGGGTTGTGGGCCGCTTCACAGACCGAAACAGGGGGGCCCGGTACTGTTCCTTCATCGCAGCACGGGAAGCAGGGGGGCCCGCGCGGCAGCGATACGGTGAGTGACGGAGTCGGGGGACTTCTTAGCTCACCGTGGCATGTGCGGGAAATGGGGGGGACCGCAGGGGCTGGCACATAGAAGGGGGAAGCGTCGGGTTTCTGAGGGGGAACCCGACGCGAAGACGAGTGCCGGCGCCCGTTGGGGCCTGAAACGCAATGGACCCGGGCCTGGAGGCCCGCCGCTCCGGGGGGAGTGGCGGCCTTCAAGTCCGGGTTGTTTTATTTCGCCAGGGCCACCGCCGGCGCGAGCGTCAGCGTGGCCTCGCGGTGCTGCTCCACGGCCTCGCGGGTGTGGAGCATGGGGTGGAACTCCACCTTGCGGCTGAGCTCCATCAGGTCGTCGCGGTGCTTGTGGAACAGGTGCTCCGACTGCCCCGGCGCGTGGATGGACACCGAGCGGGACAGGTCCGCCAGGTCCACGATCATCCGCAGTGCGGTGCCATGGACCACCTTGAAGGGGTGGCTCCAGAGGAACGACGCGCCGTCCACGGAGTAGTTGTCGCCCCGGGCCGGCACCGCGCGGGTGTTGAAGACGCGCCGGATGGCGCCGGGGATGGCGGGCCCGCCCAGCAACTGGTGCGCGTAGGTGAGCTGGTGCACCCGGCCCCAGGCCCAGGCCTCCGGCTTCGGGCCGTAGGTCTTCACCAGCCAGGCGGTGGCCACGCCCAGGGCCGCGCGGAGGATGTCGTCGCGCGTCTCCTGCTCCGGCGTCTTCGGGTCGTCCCACCAGGGGCTGTCCGGCTGGGACATCAGGCCGATGACGAAGGGCATGTGCAGGCTGCCGTGCCGCTCGTACTGGCCCATCAGGTATTCCTTCACCAGCGACGGCTCCAGCTTGTGCTGGAGCAGCTTGCGCAGCACCTCGATGTACCAGGCCTGGAACACCGTGGCGCCCACGGCCTCCGGCTCGAAGCGCAGGTCCCACGCCTTCAGCGCCTCCACGGCCTGGCGCTGGACGTCGTCGGCCGGGAGCGCCGCCGCCAGGAAGTAGGGGCGCAGCGCCTCCGCGGGCAGCGAGTACGTCTCCGCCTGGATGTCCCTCATCGTGTCCACGGTGTGCTGCGTGCTGGCCTCCAGCTTGTCGGTGATGCGTTTGGCGCGGTAGCCGGGGAACCAGTTGTGCGCGATGAGGTGCGGGTAGTCGTCGGATGTGATCTTGTTGTTCGCCGTGGCCGCGTAGCCCGCGGGCGGGTTGAAGGACGCGGGCAGCTCCTCGAAGGGGATGAAGCCCGTCCACTCGTTGTCGCCCGTCCAGCCCGGCACGGGGATGAGGCCCTGGTGGCCCTGGCGGATGGGAATCTTCCCCGTGGCCTGGAAGCCCACGTTGCCGGCCGTGTCCGCGTACACGAAGTTCTGGCCCGGCCCCTCCCAGCGCTTCATGGCGGCGCGGAAGGACTCCCAGTCCGTCGCCAGGTTGAGCTCCAGCACGGCGTTGATGAGCGGCTGGCATTCCCGGTGCGCCCACCTGAGCGCCAGCGGCTCGCTGTCCTTCAGCTCCTCCGCCATCACGACGTTCATCAGCGGGCCGTGCCGGGTGCTCCTCACCTCCAGCACCACCGGGGCCCCGCCCTTGACGGCGATCTCCTCGCGGCGCACCTCCAGGTCGTGCCACGTGCCCTGGTAGAGGTACTGCCTGGGCGCCTTCGGGTCGTCCAGCTTCTCGATGTAGAAGTCCTGCGTGTCCGGCCCCAGGTTGGACATGCCCCAGGCCACCTTCCCGTTGTGGCCGACGATGAGCATGGGCACGCCGGGCAGGGAGAAGCCCACGTGCTGGAAGCGGCCGCCGTGCAGGCCGTTCTCGTACCAGGTGGACGGCATGCTCAGCGGGATGTGCACGTCGTTGGCGAGCAGCGGCTGGCCGCTCTTCGTTCGCTGGCCGTGCACCACCCAGTTGTTGCTGCCGGAGACGATGTTCGGGTCGCCCATCACGGTGTCCACGCTGTCCAGGCCGGACATCGCCTTCACGTCCTTCAGGCCCTGCAGGCGCGCCTCCTTCGGGACGATGAGGGGCGTCTCCGGCGCGTTCTGCGGCAGCAGCGCGTTGGCCACCTCCTCGCCCACCGCCGCCACCAGCCGCGCGCGGAACAGCTCCAGCCGGTGGTTGCCGCCCAGCATCATGGCCAGCAGGTTGCCGCGCGCCAGCGAGTCCACGGGCGTCCAGGGCTCGGGCGTGGTGCTCATCACGGTGAACTCGTAGGGCAGCGGCTCCGCGGCGATGCGCGCGTTGATGCCCGCGCTGTACGCCTCCAGGATGGCCCGGGCCTCCGGGTCCACCTGGGCCCAGGCCTGCTCGGCCATGTGGCGCAGGCCCATGGTGCGCAGGAACTGGTCCGCGGACACGCCCATGGGGCCCAGCAGGGTCGCGAGCCGGCCGTCCACCAGCCGGCGGCCCATCTCCAGCTGCCACAGCCGGTCCTGCCCGTGCACGTAGCCCTGGGCGAAGAACAGGTCGTGCTCGTCGCTGGCGAAGAGGTGCGGCACGCCCCACGTGTCGCGCAGCACCTCCACCTTGCCGTGCAGGCCGGGCAGGGTGAGGGTGCCGTCCTCGCGCGTCCAGCGGCGGCGGGCGAGCCACGGGCCCACGCCGGGGGTGGCCACGGCCATGGCGGACGGCAACATGCGCAGCATGCGCAGGACCTGGGAGAGGGCACTCATGACGCGGAGGCTCCAGCGGTGGGGGCGGTCGGCGGGGTGGGGGTGGCGGTGTCCGCGGGGGCGGGCGGCGCGTCCGGGAGCGCGTCCGGCAGCTCCTTGTCCATGTTGCGCAGGCGCGGGTTGAGCCAGCCGGCCACGACGTTGATGAGCGTCAGCACGGCCAGGACGATGAAGATGACCGCGATGCCGCGCCCCGGCCCCACGCCCAGCAGGCGGCCCATGGTGCTGGCGAGCACGCCCCCTTCACGCATGGCCGGCTCGAAGAGGTCGTCCGCGAGCGGCCCCGCGATGAGGCTGGCGAACGGCGACACGCAGAGGATGAGCATCCGCTTCACGGCGGCGGCGCGGCCCTGGAGGTCCGCGGGGATCTTGCGCTGCCAGATGGACTGGATGCCCGCCATCACGGGCGGCATGGTGAACAGGTAGAGCGCGGCGGCGGTGGCCACGAGCGGCACGCTGGGCGCCGGCGCGGCCATGAAGAGCACCAGGCCCGACAGCGCATGGAACCCCAGGATGCCGTGGAGCTGGTTCTTGGCGCCGCCCCAGATGCCCATGCAGACGGCGCCCAGCAGCGCGCCCACGCCCGCGATGGACGCGATGACGCCCAGCGTGGAGATGTCCGTGAAGGCGAGCACCAGCGGGGTGATCAGCAGCACCACCAGGTCCATGCACAGCACGGCCACGGCGGTGAAGCTCAGCAGCGCCACCAGGCCCTTGCGCGAGCTGATGAAGGTCCAGCCCTGCTTCATCTCCGCGAGCAGCGACCCCTTGCCCTGCTGGCCCTCCGAGGAGGCGGTGGGGCGCGGGAAGCGGACCATCAGCAGGGTGGTGACGGCGACGAGGAAGCTGCACACGTCCACGGACAGCACGCCCACCAGGCCCACGCGCTCGATGAGCGCTCCCGCGATGATGGGGGAGAGGATCTGACTGGCGCCGCTGGCGACCTCCCCCATGGCGTTGGCGCGGCCCAGGTGCTGCTTGGGGACGATCAACGTCACCGTGGCGAAGAAGGCCGGCCAGCGGAAGGCGCCGAAGCACGCGCCCAGGGAGACGGGCAGGTAGAAGTGCCAGGCCTTGAGCTCGAACAGGCCCTTGTTGCTGGCCAGCACCATGGCGAAGATGAGCATCGTGGTGAAGCCGTTGCCCAGGTCCGCCAGCAGCATGGCGCGGCGGCGGTCCCACCGGTCGATGAGCGTCCCCGCGATGGGGGACAGCACCACCATGGGCGCGAACGCGAAGAAGGACAGCAGCGCGAACTGCGTGGTGGAGCGCGTGTCCAGGAAGATCTTCGCGCCCACGCCGAAGGCGGTGAGGCCGGAGCCGAGGATCGAGATGAGCTGGCCGAACCAGGTGATCCAGAAGACCCGCATGGGCTGGGTGATGGTCAGGCGTTGCGCGAGGCTCATTCCACGTCTCTTTCTCCTGGGGGGCAGGAGGGTCAGGGGCCCGCGCACGGTACTACGGGAGGGCGCGCGGGCCGGCGTTCCTCAAGGGGCTCAGCCCTGCTCCAGCTCCGCGAGCATGGCTTCCAGGGCTTCGGGGTCGAGCTGGGCGGCGCTCGCCTCCACGATGGCCACCGTCATCACCTCCACGGTGGGGGACTCGAAGAGGGCGCGCATGGACAGCTCGACCTGGAAGGTCTCGCGGATGCGCGACAGGAGCTGCACGCCCAGGAGCGAGTGGCCGCCCAGCTCGAAGAAGTTGTCGGTGATGCCCACCGACTCCACGCCCAGCAGGTCCTGCCAGAGGGCGGCGACCTTCTCCTCGGTCTCGTCGCGCGGGGCGACGAAGGCGTTGGCCAGCGGGGGCCGCGGGTGCTTGCCGCTGGCGCCGCCGCCCGCGCGGGTGGCGGCGGTGCCTTCGCGCGCCACCTGACGCCGCGCCTCCAGCGAGCCCAGGGACGCGAGGAAGCGCCCCCCGGTGGGCTGGGTGAGCAGCGCGCTGAGGAGGCGGAAGCCCTCGGCGGGGGAGATGACGGCGTCGGGCCGGAAGCCCTCGCCCACGCCCCACACGTCCCAGTCCACGGTGTACCAGCGGGCGCCGCCCAGCCGGGCCTGGCGGGTCGCCACCGCGTCCATGCCGGCGTGCGCCGCCGCCACCGCGCTGACCGCCATGCCGCCCAGCACCACGGTGAGGGAGGACTGCACCACGACGAAGTCCGGACGCCGCGACGACAGGGCCTCCGCGAGCTGCGTGAGGCCCCCCAGGCGGCCGGCCAGCAGCGGGGTGGTGGACTCGGGCGTGGACTCGGCCACGGAGATGCGGGTGGCCATGCCGCCGTCGCCCGCCGTGTAGAAGACGCCGTCGATGCGGCCGAGCTTCGCCTCCGCGACCTGGAGCGCCTTGTCCAGCTGACCCGGAGCGCCCGCGTCCGCGCGCAGCGCCAGCACCTGCGCGCCCGCGCGCTCCAGCGCGCGCAGCCGGTCGATGGCCCTGGACGTCGCGTCCTGCGCGTCATGGCCCGCGCGCCACGCGTCCCACTCCTCGGGGGCGGGCAGCGTGCGGCGCGACAGCAGCACGAGCTTCGGCTTCACCGCCTGCGCGAGCTGCTCCGCGAGCGCGAGCCCCACGCGGCCCAGGCCACCGACGATGACGTAGACGCCGCCGTCCTTGAGTCCGCCCCGGGCGGAGCCACCGGACATGGCGCCCGTGGGCGCGCCCTGCGCCTCGGTGCCGGTGCCCGCGGCGACCGGGACGTCGATGGCCTCGAACGCCTCGACGTGCCGGTATGGGCCGCGCAGCGCGACCACCTCGTCCCTGCCGGTGGCCAGCTCCGCCACCAGCCGCTCCAGCCACGGGCCCGACGCGGACTCGTCCGGCGCGGGCCAGGTGACGTCGACGGCGCGCACGGCGAGGCCGGGGTACTCCTGCGGCAGCACGCGGCTGGCGCCCACGGCGGCCGACTGCCAGGGCAGCAGCGGCTCCTCGCCCGTGACGTCCTGGGCGCCAGTGGTCACCACGTCCAGCGCCACGGGCGTCTTCGCCGCGCCCGGACCCACCGCCCTCGCCAGCGCGAGCAGCCCGTGGAACGACGTCGCGAGCCCCGACTCCAGGTCGCGCGGCTCCCTCACCAGCGGCCACAGGTACGCGATGTGCTCGGGCGTCCACGCCTCGCCGCGCAGGCGCTCCAGGTGCTCCCCCAGCGCGTCCGGGGTGGCGGGATCCACGGCGAACCGTTTCGTCACCGGGTCCGACGCGCCCTGGCCCGCCACGAGCGACACCACGTCCGCGCCCGCCTGGCGCAGCCGCTCCGCCACGCGCGCGGCCACCGGCGTGTCCGCCTCCAGCACCAGCCAGCGCTGGCCGGCCAGCGACGGCACCCGCGGCGAGGCCCGCGTGCGCGGCCACGCGGGCACGGTCAGCTCCACCCCCTGCGCCGCGCCGGCCCGCGCGGCGACAGGGGCGCGCGGCAGCGCGGGCGGCGGGCCCTTGAGCAGGTCGTAGCGCTCGCGCTGGAAGGGGTAGGCGGGCAGGGGGACGCGGCGGCGGGGCTCGCCCTTGTAGACGCGGCCGGCGGTCGTCTTCGCGCCCGCGAGCCACAGCCTCGCGAACGCGTCCGCGGCGTGCGTGAGCGCGTCCTGCTGCGCGTCGCGCGGCGACGGCAGCGTCGTGAGGATGGCCGGGAAGGTGCCCTCCTGCGCGTTGCGGCGCACCAGCGTGGCCAGCGCGTTGCCGGGGCCGACCTCCAGGAAGACGTGCTCGGGGTCGTTCAACAGCAGCGTCGCCGAGTCCTGGAAGCGCACGGCGTCGCGCAGGTGGCGGGCCCAGTACGCCGGGCTCACCGCGTCCTCGCGCGTCACCCAGGTGCCGGTGACGTTGGACAGGTAGAGGTCCTTCGGCTCCTTGCGCGCGACCTTCGCCACCGCCTGGCGGAACTCCTCCACGATGGGGTCCATCATGTGGGAGTGGAACGCGTGCGAGGTGTGCAGCCGCGACACCTCCACCTGCCGCGCCTCCAGCTTCGCCTGGAGCGCGTCCACCGCGTCCGAGGGGCCGGCCACGACGGTGAAGCCCGGCGCGTTCACCGCCGCCACGGAGATGCGCGCGTCCAGCAGCGGCGCCAGCGCCTCCGGCGTCATCCGCACGGACAGCATGGCGCCCGCGGGCAGCGACTGCATCAGCCGGCCGCGCGTGGCCACCAGCGCCAGCGCGTCGTCCAGGCTGAACACGCCGGACAGGCACGCGGCCACGTACTCACCGATGCTGTGGCCCACCATCGCCTGCGGCGTCACGCCCCAGGACGCCCACAGCTTCGCCAGCGCGTACTCGATGACGAACAGCGCGGGCTGCGTGAGGGACGTCTGCTTGAGCTGCTCGGTGGCCTTCTCGCGCCCGTCGGCGGGCGGGTAGAGCACCGCGCGCAGGTCCAGCCCCAGGTGCGGCTCGAGCTTCTGCGCGCAGGCGTCCACCTCCGCGCGGAAGGCGGGCTCCTGCTCGTAGAGGCCCCGGCCCATGTCCACGTACTGCGAGCCCTGGCCGGAGAAGAGGAACACCACCGGCCGGCGCGTGTTGGTGCCGGAGCCGCCCAACAGCCGCCGGGCGTCCCGCAGCGCCGCCTTCGCGTCCGCCACGTCCTTCACCACCACCGCGCGGCGGTGCTCGTGCGCGTGGCGTCCCACCTGGAGCGTGTAGGCCACGTCCGCGAGGGACACGCTCGGGTGCGCGTCCAGGTGCGCGGCCAGCCGCTCCGTCGCCGCGTCCAGCGCCGCGGGCGTGCGGGCGGACAGGGGCAGCAGGTGCCACGCGCGGCGCGACGGCGCGGGGGCGGCCGGCTTCGGGGCCTCCTCCAGGATGACGTGCGCGTTGGTGCCGCCGATGCCGAAGGCGCTCACGCCCGCGCGGCGCGGCCCGTGGGGGGACGTCCACGGCCGGGGCTGCGAGGGCACGAAGAAGGGCCCCGCGTCGAAGTCGATGACGGGGTTGGGCTGCTGGAAGTGGGGGCTCGCGGGGATCTCGCCGTGCTCCATGGCGAGCACCGTCTTCACCACGCCCGCGATGCCGGCCGCCGCGTCCAGGTGGCCGATGGCCGCCTTGAGCGAGCCCAGCGCCACGCGCTGCTGGCCCGTCTCCTTGCCGCCGAAGGCCTGGTTGAGCGCGGCCACTTCAATCGGGTCGCCCAGCGGGGTGCCCGTGGCGTGGGCCTCCACGTACTGGATGTCGTCCGGGGTGACGCCGGAGATGGCCAGGGCCTCCGCGATGACCGCGGCCTGGCCCTCCACGCTGGGCGCGGTGAAGCCCACCTTGCCCGCGCCGTCGTTGTTCACCGCCGTGCCCAGCAGCACGCCGTGGACGGTGTCGCCGTCCTTCAGCGCGTCCGACAGGCGCTTGAGCACCACCACCGCCGCGCCCGCGCCGCGCACCGTGCCGTTGGCCTTCGCGTCGAACGCGCGGCAGTAGCCGTCCGGCGAGAAGATCATCCCCTCCTGGTAGAGGTAGCCCGCCGCCTGCGGGAAGGACACGGATGCGCCGCCCGCGAGCGCCATGTCGCTCTCGCCGGACAGCAGGCTCTGGCACGCCAGGTGGAGCGCCACCAGCGAGCTGGAGCACGCCGTCTGCACCGTCGCGGAGGGGCCGCGCAGGCCCAGGCGGTGGGACACGCGCGTCGCCACGTAGTCCTTGTCGTTGGCCAGCATCACGCCGAACGAGCCCGCAGCGTCCATCAGGTCCGGCTGCCGCATCAGCGCGCGCAGCAGGTACGAGCTGAGGCTCACGCTCGCGTAGACGGCCACCGCGCCCTTGAAGCGGCCCGGGTCGTAGCCGGCGTTGTCCAGCGACTCCCACGCGCACTCCATGAAGATGCGCTGCTGGGGGTCCATCAGCTCCGCCTCGCGCGGGCTGTAGCCGAAGAGGCCCGCGTCGAAGTCCGTCGCGCCCTCCAGCACGTAGCTGGAGCGCACCCACTGCGGGTGGGCGCGCAGGGCCTGCGGGACGCCCGCCTCGTCCAGCTCCGCGTCCGTGGGCACGCGGCGCGCGTCGCCGCCACGGCGGAGCATCTCCCAGAAGCCCTCCAGCGTCTGCGCACCCGGGAAGCGGCCCGACAGGCCGACGATCGCGATGCGCTCCTCGCCACCACCCACTGCGTCACTCATCCGCGTCTCCATCCGTTTCCACCCGACCGCGCGAGGCCGCCGCGCGGCGGTTGACCGTGCGTCGCGCCTCGGCACGGGAGCGGCCCGCCTGCGCCGCGTCCTCCGAGGGCGTGTCCTCCCGGCGCGACAGCCGCGCCGCCAGCGCCCGCACGGTGGGGTACTGGAAGAGGTCCGTGAGCGCCAGCGTCACGCCCAGCTCCGCCGTCAGCCGGCGGTGGAGCTGGAGCGCGAGCAGCGAGTTGCCGCCCAGCTCGAAGAAGGGGTCATCCAGGCCCACCCGCTCCACGTGGAGCAGGTCCCTCCAGGCCTGGGCGAGCTGCTGCTCGATGGCCGTCCCCGGCGCCACGAAGGGACGGGACGGATCCGCGCCGCCGGCCTCCGGCGCGGGCAGCGCCTTGCGGTCCGCCTTGCCGTTGGGGCTGAGCGGCATGCGCTCCAGCACCACGATGTTGGAGGGGACCATGTACTCGGGCAGCCGCTCCAGCAGGTAGGCGCGCAGCGCCGCGCCCTCCGGCTTCGCGTCCTTGCCGGTGACGTAGGCCACCAGCCGCTTCTGGCCCGGCCGGTCCTCGCGCGCGAGCACCACCGCCTGGCGCACCGTGGGGTGCTTCTCCAGCGAGGACTCGATCTCCCCCAGCTCGATGCGCAGGCCGCGGAGCTTCACCTGGAAGTCCGCGCGGCCCAGGTACTCCAGCTCGCCGTCCGGGAGCCACCGCGCCACGTCGCCCGTGCGGTACATGCGCGCGCCCGGCGCCGTCGCGTACGGGTCCGGGAGGAAGCGCTCCGCGGTGAGCGAGGGCCGCGCCAGGTAGCCGCGCCCCACCTGCACGCCGCCGATGTAGAGCTCGCCCGCCGCGCCCTGGGGCACCGGCTGGAGCTCCGCGTCCAGGATGCGGAGCTGGGTGTTGTCCACCGGCCGGCCAATGGGCACGGAGCGGCGGCCGTCGTGGGCCCTGCACGCGTGGAACGTCACGTCCACCGCGGCCTCGGTGGGGCCGTAGAGGTTGTGCAGCCCCGCGCCGGGCAGCGTGCGCAGGCACAGCTCCTTCAGCTCCAGGGGCAGCGCCTCGCCGCTGCACACCACGCGCTTGAGCGACGCGCACTCCGCCACGCCCGGCTCGTCCAGGAAGGCCTGGAGCATGGAGGGCACGAAGTGCAGCGTGGTGACGGACGCGGAGGCGATCAGCGCCTTGAGGTAGCCCGGGTCCTGGTGCCCGCCGGGCTTCGCGACCACCAGCTTCGCCCCCGTCATCAGCGGCCAGAAGAACTCCCAGACGGACACGTCGAAGCTGAAGGGCGTCTTCTGGAGCACCACGTCCTGGGGCGTGAGCCGGTAGGCGGACTGCATCCACAAGAGGCGGTTCACCACCGGGCCGTGCGCGTTCATCGCGCCCTTGGGGCGGCCCGTGCTGCCGGACGTGAAGATGATGTACGCCAGCGAGTCCGGCGTCGCGGTGGGCGCGGGCGCGGTGGTGGGCTCGCGGGCGAGCTCCTCCCAGCCCGTGTCCAGCTTCACCACCTTCGCGTCCGACGCGGGCAGCCGCGCCAGCAGCCGCTCCTGCACCAGCAGCACCGGCGGCCGCGCGTCCTCCAGCATCCAGCCCAGGCGCTCCTGCGGATAGCCCGGGTCCAGCGGCACGTACGCGCCGCCCGCCTTCAGCGTGCCCAGGAGGCCCACCACCAGCTCCAGCGAGCGCTCCACGCACAGGCCCACGCGGACCTCCGGCCCCACGCCGTGCCTGCGCAGCGCGTGCGCCAGCTGGTTCGCGCGGGCGTCCAGCTCGCGGTAGGTGAGGCGGCGGCCCTCGAACTCCAGGGCGACGGCGTCCGGCGTGCGCGCCACCTGCGCCTCGATGAGCGACGTGAGCGTCGCGTCCTTCGGGTGCGCGACGGCGGTGTCGTTCCAGTCCTTCAGCACGCGCTGGCGCTCGGCCTCGGGCAGGAGGGGCAGGTGGGAGATGGGCGCGTCCGGCCGCGCGACGACGCCTTCGAGCAGCGTCAGGTAGTGGCCCAGGAGCCGCTCCGCCGTGGAGCGCTCGAAGAGGTCGGTGCTGTACTCGGCGGTGACGCGCAGGCCCTGCGGCAGGTCCACCAGCAGGAGCGACAGGTCGTACTTCGTCGTGCCGGTGTCCACCGGCTTCGCCTCCATCACCACGCCCGGGGCCTCCAGGGCCGGCATGGGCGCGTTCTGGAGGACGAACATCACCTGGAAGATGGGCGAGTGGCTGAGGTGCCGCTCCGGCTTGAGCGCGTCCACCAGCCGCTCGAAGGGGATGTCCTGGTGCGCGTAGGCGTCCAGCGTGGACTCGTGGACGCGGTTGAGCAGCTCCTGGAACGTGGGCCTGCCGGACAGGTCCGAGCGCAGCGCCAGCATGTTCACGAACAGGCCGATGAGCCCCTCCACCTCCGCGCGCGGCCGGCCCGCGATGGGCGTGCCCACCACGATGTCGTCCTGGCCCGTGTAGCGGGACAGGAGCACGTTGAAGGCGGACAGCAGCGTCACGAAGAGCGTGCGGCCCTCGCGCTGGCCGAGCGCCTTGAGCGCCTGGGTGAGGGCGGGGGACAGGTGCATCACCTGCCGCTCGCCCCTGGAGCTCATCAGCGCCGGGCGCGGCTTGTCCTGGGGCAGATCCAGCAGCGCGTTGGGGTTGAGGCGGTTCTTCCAGTAGGTGAGCTGGCGCTCCAGCTCCGCGCCCTGGAGCCACTCCCTCTGCCACGCCGCCCAGTCCGCGTACTGCAGGGGCAGGGGCTTGAGCGGCGAGGGCTGGCCCTCCAGGCACGCGCGGTACAGCACCGCCAGCTCGTGCACGAGCACGCCCATGGACCAGCCGTCGGAGACGATGTGGTGCTGATCCACCAGCAGCACCTGCTCACCGTTGCCCAGCAGCATCAGCACCGCGCGCAGCAGCGGGCCCTGCTCCAGGCTGAAGGGCTGCTGCGCGAGCGTGACGACGCGCCGCTGGGCCTCGGCCTCGCGCTCGGTCACCGGCAGTCCCTGGAGGTCCATCACCTCCAGCGGCACCTCGCCCGTGGCGGCGATGACCTGCGCGGCGCCGCCCTCGCGCTCCTGGAAGGTGGTGCGCAGCGTGTCGTGCCGCTCCACCAGCAGGGCCAGGGCGCGGCGCAGCGCGTCCGTGTCCACCGCGCCCGTCAGGCGCACCGCGGTGGGCATGTGGAAGGCCGCGCTGCCGGGGCTCCACTTGTCCAGGAACCACATCCGCTCCTGCGCGAAGGACAGGGGCGCCTGCTTCGCGGCGGGGCGCGACTTGTCCTTCAGGAGCTGGGCCAGGCGTGCTCGCTTCTCTTCGGGCGTCATGTTCAGGCTGCGTCCTCGCCGCTGCTGCTGCCACCACCGTCACCGCCGCCCGCGTCCTCCAGGATCGCGAGCAGCTCCGCCACCTGTTCGTCCGACAGCTGGTCCATGTTCTCCAGCAGCTTCTCCGCCTCCGCCGCCGTCACCTTCTGCTTGGCGGTGGGCGTGGCCACCGGCGCGGCCACGGGGGCCTGCGCGGGCGTGGCGCCCTCCACGGAGTAGCCCAGCCGCTCGATGACCGCGTGGGTGGAGGCGTCGAAGGCGCGCGGCCACTTGATGCGCTTCCAGGACTCGCCCATCTTCTTCTCGATGCCCTGGTGCTGGAGGATGTTGGGGTCGCCCAGGCCGCCCATCATGCGGTCCTTCTTGCCGTCGTAGGGCTGGACCATGCGCTCGTCGAACTCGAGCCCCAGGAAGTGGGCCACGCCGGTCATCACCTTCGTGGGGTCCGCGACCAGGTCCTCGTAGCGCACCCAGTGGCAGCGCTCGCGGCCGATGCCGTCGAAGAAGTTGAGCAGGTTGCGGTTGGACAGGGCCCACACCGTCTCCGCCACCACGTAGGGGTCCACGTCCGCGTCGCCGAAGAGGCCGGCGGCGAAGAGGCGGTCGAAGCGCATCCGGAGGATGGACTCCATCACCGGGAGCGGGTGGCGGTAGAGGTAGATGTACTTGTTGCCCTCGAACATCCGCTCCGCGCGCTCCAGCGTCTCCACGTCCATGGCGTAGGTGGGCGTCTTGTCCACGAGCAGCCGGGGCGAGGCCCTCTCCTGCAAGCGGCGGTAGACGTCCTGCGCGGACACGTCCTCCGCGACCAGCCGGTCCACCAGCGCGGCGCCGGCGGGCGAGTCCAGCTTCTCCAGCTCCATGAGCGCCCACTGGAGGCCGCCCGTGGTCCACTCCATCTCGCTGCCGAAGCCGATGTTCTGGCGCCACTCGCGCATGCTCTCGAAGAAGAGCAGGTTCACCTCCGGCGGGCAGAACAGGCGCGGGTGCCCGGCGAGCATCACGCGGAACAGCGTGGAGCCCGCGCGCGGGCTGGAGTGCACGAACACCATGGGCGGGTTCTTCTTCGCCGTGTGGGTGCGCTGCGCGCCGGACGTCCGGGCGCGGTAGGGCTTCAGCGGATACGCGGACAGCGGCTTGTTCTCCGCGAAGCGCTGCGGGTCCTGGAGCCGGTCCATCTCCACCAGCAGGTACCTGGACAGCTCCGGGATGGACGGGTGCGCCTGCACCTCGTGCGGGTAGAGCTGGAACTTGAAGTCCTGCCGCAGGTCGTACTCCAGCTCCGCGCCCAGCGCGTGCAGGTCGTAGCCCTGGAGGCTGCCGTCGGCGGGCAGCTGCTCCACCGGGATGCGCAGGCCCTCCGAGATGTGGTGGCGCAGGTACTCGGTGAGCAGGGCGGGGCGCTCGGTGGGGAACGCGGTGCGCAGGCGCTCCGCGATGGGCTTCTCCGTGGAGGCCGCGCGCTTGCCCAGCTCCTGCTCCACGCGCCCGGCCACGCCGGCCACGGTGGGCGTCTCGAAGAGGCCGCGCAGCGACAGGTCCACCTTCAGCACCGCGTGGATGTGGTTGCGCAGCTGCGTGGCCAGCAGCGAGTGGCCGCCCAGCTCGAAGAAGTTGTCGTGGATGCCGATGCCGTCGATGCCCAGCACCTGCTCCCAGATGCCCGCGACGGTCTTCTCCAACTCCGTGCGAGGCGCGGCGTAGGGCGTGAGGATGGCGGGCCGGGCGTGCTTGCCCTTCGCCGCGTCCTTCTTGCCCTGCTCCGTCTTCGCGGCGCGAGGGCCCTGACGGCGACGCGCGGCCAGGTCCCCCGTGGAGACGGCCAGCCGGCCGCCCTCGCCGTGCGCCAGCGCGCGGCGCAGCGCCTCCAGGCCTTCGGCGGGCTGGATGGCGAACTGGGCCAGCGCGGGGGACAGCTCCGCCATGGCCTGCGCGTCCGCGAACTGCCACGCGTCCCAGTCCACGCTCAGCCACGGGTAGGCGAAGCCCTCCGTGCCCGCCTCCGCGAACGCGTCCATGAAGGCGCTGGCGGAGGCCTGCGCCACCTGGCCCAGGCCGCCCAGCACGGACGACAGCGACGACACGAGGAGGCAGAACGCGGGGCCCTCCTTGGGCAGCACCTGCGCCAGCACCCGCACGCCGTGCACCTGCGGGCGGAAGTGCCAGGCGCACTCGTCCGGGCCCGTCTCCGCGATGGTGCCCAGCGTGGCGCCCTGCATGCCGCCCGCCGCGTGGATGACGCCGTCGATGTGGCCGAAGCGCGCCACCGTCGCCTCCACCACGCCGCGCATGGACTCCACGTCGGTGAGGGACGCCGGCAGCACCAGCAGCTCCACGCCCGTGCGCTCCAGGGCCAGCGCGCGCTGGATGCGGCGGGACACCGCGTCCTGCACGCCGTGCTTCTCCACCCACGCCGTCCACTGGCCGCGGCTGGGGAAGTCCGCCGTCTCCACCAGGGTCAGCTTCGCGTGGTGCGCCGTGGCCAGCTCGGACGCCAGCGCGTGGCCGATGCCGGTGAGGCCGTCCGTGATGAGGTAGGCGCCGCCGTCGCGCAGCGCCTGCGCGCCGGCCGCCTCCAGGCGCACGGGCTCGAAGGTCTGCACCCAGCGCTGGCGGCCACGCAGGGCCACCACCGCGTCACGCGCTTCCGCGCGCAGCTCCGCGGCCAGCCGGTCCGCCACCGCGCCCGCGTCGCCGGGCACCACGTCCACGAAGCGGCAGGAGAGGTTCGGGTACTCCTGCGGCAGCACGCGCGAGGGGCCCACCAGCAGGGCCTGCTCCGGCAGCTGCGCGTCCGCCTGCTCCACGCGGGCGGAGCGGCTGGTCACCACGGACCAGGCGAGCGGCGCCAGGTGGCCCGTGTCGCCCAGGGCGCGGGCGAGGAACAGCTGGCTGTGGAAGCCCACGTCCAGCGCCCTCTCCTGGGAGACGGGCTCGCGCGACAGGCTCCACAGGTGCACCACGTTCGCGAACGCGCGGCCCTGCTTCCTCAGCGCCTCCAGCACCGCGCAGTAGTCCTCGCGGCGCGCCGGGTCCACCGTGAAGGTGCCGTCCGGGCGCTGCTCGAAGCGCGCGCCGGGGACGACGCGGAAGACGTCCCCGCCCAGCTTGGGCGCCAGGGCCTCCGCCACGCCGGTGTCGTCCGCGAGCACCAGCCACCCCGCGCCCGCCGCGTCCTTCGCGCGGGCCAGCGGCGACAGCTTCCACGAGGGCGCGTAGAACCAGTCCGCCACGTCCGGGCGCTTCGCCAGCGCCGCGGGCGCGTCCGCGCGGGCGCCACCGCCCAGGGGCCTCGCGTCGATCCAGTAGCGCTCGCGCTGGAAGGGGTAGGTGGGCAGCGGCACGCGGCGGCGCTGCTCGTGGGCCGCGAAGCCCTTCCAGTCCACCGTCACGCCGCCCAGCCACAGCCGTCCCAGCGCGCCCAGGAGCACCGGGAGGTCCGGCGTCTGCTCGCGCGGGTGGCGCGTGGAGGACGCGAGCACGCGCGCTTCCGCGCCCGGCTGCTGCCTCGCCAGCGTGGTGAGCACCGTGCCGGGGCCCACCTCCAGCAGGGCCGCCTGCGGCCACTTGCGCGACAGCTCCTGGAGGCCCGCGGAGAAGCGCACGGCCTGGCGCAGGTGCGTGGCCCAGTAGCCCGGGTCGGTCGCCTGCGCCGCCTCGATCCAGGTGCCCGTCACGTTGGACAGGAAGGGCAGGGTGGGCGCGTGGAGCTTCACCTGGCGCACGCGCTCGGTGAAGGGCGCGAGGATGGGGTCCATCATCGCGGAGTGGAACGCGTGCGAGGTGTGCAGCCGCGACACCTCCACGCCCTGCGCCTCCAGCTTCGCCTGGAGCGCGTCCACCGCGTCGGTGGGGCCCGCCACGACGGTGAAGCCCGGCGCGTTCACCGCCGCCACGCTGACGCTCGCGGGCAGCAGCGGCTTGAGCGCGGCCTCCTCCAGCTTCGCGGACAGCATGGCGCCCGAGGGCAGCCCCTGCATCAGCTTGCCGCGCGCGGCCACCAGGGCCAGCGCGTCGTCCAGGCTGAACACGCCCGCGAGGCACGCGGCCACGTACTCGCCGATGCTGTGCCCCAGCATCGCGGAGGGCTTCACGCCCCAGGCCATCCACAGCTTCGCCAGCGCGTACTCCACGGCGAAGAGCGCGGGCTGCGTCAGCTCCGTGCGCGTCAGCGCCTGCGTCGCGGCCTCCGCCCGGGAGGACTCCGGGAAGAGGACCGTGCGCAGGTCCAGGCCCAGGTGCGGCGTCAGCTTGTCCGCGCACGCGTCCAGGTGCCGCTTGAAGGTCGGCTCGGACGCGTACAGGTCGCGCGCCATGCCCACGTACTGCGAGCCCTGGCCGGGGAACAGGAAGGCCACCGGCCGCTCATGCACGTCCGGCGCGTTCGTCCACAGGCGGGGGCCGTTCTCCGCCTCCAGCGCGGCGAGCGCGTCGTCGCGGTCGCGGCACACCAGCACGCGCCGCTTCGCCATGGCCTGACGGCCCGTCTGGAGCGTGAAGGCCACGTCCGCCAGCGCCTGCGCGGGGCTCGCCTTCAGGTGCGCGGCCAGGTTCTTCGTGGCCGCGTCCAGCGCCGCGTCGCTCTTCGCGGACAGCACCAGCAGCTGCGCGGGCCGGGACGCGCCGGACGGCGGGAGGGCGGGGGCCTCCTCCAGGACGATGTGCGCGTTGGTGCCGCCCACGCCGAAGGAGCTGACGCCCGCGCGGCGCGGGTGCCTGGGGTTCGCCTGCCACTCGGCGAGCTTCGTGTTGACGAAGAACGGGCCGCCCGCGAACGGAATCTCCGGGTTCACCTCCGTCACGTGCAGGCTGGGCGGAATCTGCCGGTGCTCCAGCGTCAGCACCGCCTTGATGAGGCTGGACACGCCGGCCGCGTTGGCCAGGTGGCCGATGTTGCTCTTGAGCGAGCCCACCGGAATCCTCGGCGGGTCCGCCTTGGCCGCCGCCGAGCGGAACTTGAACGCCTTGTTGAGCGCGCGCACCTCGATGGGGTCGCCCATCTTCGTGCCGGTGCCGTGCGCCTCCAGGTAGCCGATGGTCTCCGGCGCCACGCCCGCGGCGCCCAGGGCCTCCTGGATGACCGTGGCCTGCCCCTCCACGCTGGGGGCGGTGAAGCCCACCTTCAGCGCGCCGTCGTTGTTGATGGCGCTGCCCTTGATGACGGCGTGGATGTGGTCGCCGTCGGCGATGGCGTCCGCCAGCCGCTTGAGCACCACCACGCCCACGCCGCTGCCGAACACCGTGCCCTCCGCCTTCGCGTCGAACGCGCGGCAGTGGCCGTCCGGGGACACGATGCCGCCGGGCACGAAGGGGTAGCCCTCCGGGTGCTTCACGTGCACGGACACGCCGCCCGCGAGCGCCAGGTCGCACTCTTCATTCAAGAGGCTCTGGCAGGCCGCGTGCGTGGCCACGAGCGACGTGGAGCACGCGCTGGTGATGGAGTAGCTGGGGCCGCGCAGGTTGAGCTTGTACGCGACGCGGGTGGCGAGGAAGTCGCTGCCGTTGTTCACGTCCACCTGCACCTGGTCCATGCCGCTCAGCTGGTCGAAGTTGGGGACCAGGTGGAACACCAGGTACGTGTTGGTGGCCGCGCCCGCGAACACGCCGATGGGGCCGTCGAAGCCCTCCGACGTGTGGCCCGCCTTCTCCAGCGCCTCCCACGCGCACTCCAGGAAGACGCGGTGCTGCGGGTCCATCAGCTCCGCCTCGCGGGGCGTGTAGCCGAAGAAGCCCGCGTCGAACAGCTCCATGCCGGCCAACGCGGCGCTGACCTTCACGTGGCGCGGGTCCTTGCGCAGGACGGGGTCCACGCCCAGCCTCTCCAGCTCCGCGTCGGGCACCGGCTGGATGGACTCCACGCCGTCGCGCAGGTTCTTCCAGAAGGTGTCCAGGTCGGGGGCGCCGGGGAAACGTCCGGCCATGCCGACGATGGCGATGGCCTGCGCGTCGATGTTCGATTCAGCGGACATGGGGTGTGCTCGGGCTTCGAAAGGTGGAGGGAGGGACGGCTACTCCTCGTCGGAGGCGGTGTCGCCCCGGCGGTTCGCGCGGCGCGCGCGGCGGCGCTCCCCGCGGCTGAGCGCCTCGGTCTCCTCGGGCGCGGCGTCCGTGTCCTCGGTGCCGCTGGCGGCCTTGAGCAGCTTCGCCAGCGCCCCCACGGTGGGGCCTTCATAGAGGGTGACGGCCGGCAGCGCGACGCCGAACTGCTCGCGCACGCGGGCAATCAGCTTCACGCCGACGAGCGAGTTGCCACCCAGCTCGAAGAAGTTGTCGTGCACGCCGACCTGGTCGATGCCCAGCGTCGTCTGCCAGAGGTGGGCGATCTTCTCCTCCAGCTCGTCGCGGGGCGGCACGTAGGCGTTCTGGAGCGCGGGCCGGGGCGTGGTGCCCAGGGTCGGCCCCGCCTCCTGCTTCGGCTCCGCCTGCTCCTGCGCGGCGGCCGGCTGGGCCCACTTGCGCGCGCGGGCGCGCAGGTTGCTGGTGGACACGGCCACGTGGGACACGGCGCCCAACTGGAAGAGCTGCTCGAAGGCGTCCTCGCCCTCCGCCGCGGTGATGGCCAGCGCGCCGAACGGGCTCTGCGCGCCGCCCGCGCGGGACTCGTACTGCCACGCGTCCCAGCCCACGCTCATCCACGGCACCGGCGACGTCTGCGCCTGCTTCGTGGCGAACGCGTCCATGAAGGACGTGGCCGCCGAGTACGACGCCAGGCCCAGGCCGCCCAGCACCGCCGCCAGCGACGACGACAGCACGCAGAAGTCCAGCGAGCGTCCGCGCAGCGCCTCCTCCAGCGCGTACAGCCCGCGCACGCGGCCGTGGAAGGTGTCGCGCACGTCCTCGGGGCGCGTGTCCGGGATGGCGCGGAAGAGCGCCTGGCCCACGTCACCCGCCGCGAACACCACGCCGTGCAGCGCGCCGAAGTGGGCCAGCGCCGCGTCCACCGCCTCCTTCACCTGGACCTTGTTGCCCGCGTCCACGCAGACGGTGTGCACCCGCGCGCCCAGCGCCTCCAGCTCCCGCACCTGGCGGATGCGGCGGGAGGCGGCGTCCTCCTCGCCGTGGGCCGCGAGGTGCGCGTCCCACCGCGAGCGCTCCGGCAGCGCCGTGCGGCCCGCGAGCACCAGCTTCGCCTTCGCGCGCTTCGCCAGCGACCTGGCGTGGGAGAAGCCCAGCGTGCCGAAGCCGCCGATGAGCAGGTACACGCCCCCATCGCGCAGGGGCAGCTGCGCGGCGCGCGGCGCGTCCGCGGGCACGTGCTCGAAGTGCTGGACCCAGCGGGCCCCGCCCCGGTACGCGATGACGGTCTCCAGCTTGGACGGCGTGGCGGCCTCGGACAGCAGGGCGTCCACCAGCGCCGTCTCCTGCCAGCTGCCGGACGCCGGCAGGCGCACGTCCACGGCCTTCGCGGACAGGTGGCCGTACTCCTGGGGAATCACCCGCACCGGGCCCAGCACCGTGGCCAGCTCCGGGTTCGGCGCCTCGTCGCCCAGCGCCTGCATGCGGTTCGTCACCGCGACCAGCGACACGGGGCGCGTGCCGGGCTGACGGCCCAGGGCCTGCGCCAGGGACAGCAGCCCGAGGAAGCCCTTGCCCAGCGCGGCCTCGAAGTCCGCCTCGCCGTGCGCGTCCCCCAGGCCCAGCGTGCCCAGGTGCAGCACGTGGTCCGGGGCGCGGCCCTGCGCGGTGAGCGCCTCCAGCACCGTGGCCTCGCCGCCCAGCGCGAGCGACCAGTGGTGCTCGTCGTGCTTCGCGGTGACGGCGGCCGGGGTGATGCGCACCACGTCCTGGCCGGCCTCGCCCAGCCTCAGCGCGAGCCGCGCGCCCAGGCCCTCGTGGGCGTCGTCCGGGAGCAGCAGCCACCAGGTGGCCTTCTTCTCGCTCCAGGTGCCCTGCGGCGACGGCAGCGCGCGCTGCCACGACGGCAGGTAGAACCAGCGGGCCACGGGCTGCTTCTGATCCGCGGAGGCCCACTCGGCGCGCTCGCCGTCGGCGGCGGCCTCCTTGCGCGGGTCCACCCAGTGGCGCAGGCGCTCGAAGGGGGACGTGGGCAGCGCGATGCGGCGGCGCTTCTCCGCGCCACGGAACGCGTCCCAGTCCGCCTCCACGCCCTCCAGCCACAGCCGGCCCAGCGTGGCCAGCACGTGGTCCAGGTCCGCGACCTGCTCCTTCGGGTGGCGCAGCGAGTTGAGCAGCGCGTGCTTCGCGCCCTTGTCCGGGTGCTGCCGGGCCAGCGTGACGAGCGTGTTGCCCGGGCCCACCTCCAGCAGGATGGCGTCGGACTCCTTGAGCAGCTCCGCCACGCCGTCCGCGAAGCGCACCGCGCCGCGCAGGTGCTGCGCCCAGTAGTCGGGGCTCGTGGCCTGCTCGGCCGTCACCCAGGTGCCGGTGACGTTGGACAGGTAGGGCTTCGTGGGCGCCTTCCGGGCCACCTTGCGCACCGCCTCGCGGAAGGCGTCCAGGATGGGGTCCATCATCGCGGAGTGGAACGCGTGCGAGGTGTGCAGCCGCGACGAGGCCAGGCCCTGGAGCTTCAGCGTCTCCACGAACGCGTCCACCCGCGGCGTGGGGCCCGCGACCACGCAGGTGGCCGGGCTGTTCACCGCAGCGACGGACAGGCCCTCGGGCAGCATGGGCGTGACGTGCTCCTCCGGCAGGGACACCGCGAGCATGGCGCCCGCGGGCAGCGACTGCATCAGCCGGCCGCGCGCCGCCACCAGCGCCAGCGCGTCGTCCAGGCTGAACACGCCCGCGAGGCACGCGGCCACGTACTCGCCGATGCTGTGACCCACCATCGCGTGCGGCGTCACGCCCCACGACTCCCAGAGCTTCGCCAGCGCGTACTCGATGACGAACAGCGCGGGCTGGGTGAGGCCCGTCTGCTTGAGGCGCTCGGACGCCAGCTCGCGAGCCTCCGCGGCCGGGTAGAGCACCGTGCGCAGGTCCAGGCCCAGGTGCGGCTTGAGCTTCTCCGCGCAGGTGTCCACCTGGGCGCGGAAGCCGCTCTCCGTCTCATACAGCTCGCGGCCCATGTCCACGTACTGCGAGCCCTGCCCGGAGAACATGAACATCACCGGCCGGCCGCTGTTCTCCGCGCTGCCGGAGAAGACGCGGCCCGGCGTGCGCTCCGCCAGCGCGGAGGCCAGCTCCGCGGTGGTGCGCGCCACCACCGCGCGGCGCTTGCCGAAGCGCTTGCGGCCCTGCTGGAGCGTGTGCGCCACGTCCGCCAGGTCCACGTCCGGGTTCTCGCGCAGGTGGGCGGCCAGCCGGTCCGTGGCGACCTCCAGCGAGCCCTCCGTCCGCGCCGACAACAGCACCACCTGCGCGGGCAGGCGGGCCTTATCGGTGGCGGGCAGCTCCGGCGCCTCCTCCAGGATGGCGTGCGCGTTGGTGCCGCCCATGCCCAGCGAGGTGATGCCCGCGCGGCGCGGCGTCTCCCCGCGCGGGAAGTCGCGCAGCTCCGTGTTCACGTAGAACGGGCTGTTGGGGAAGTCGCACGCGGGGTTGGGCGTCTTGAAGTTGAGGCTGGGGGGGATCTGCTTGTGGTGCAGCGTGAGGGCCGCCTTGATGAAGCCCACCGCGCCCGCCGCCGAGTCCAGGTGTCCGATGTTGCTCTTCACCGAGCCCAGCGCGCAGAAGTTCTTCTTGTCCGTGCCCTGGCGGAAGGCCTGCGTGAGCGCGGCGACCTCGATGGGATCCCCGACCTTGGTGGCCGTGCCGTGGGCCTCGATGTAGCCGATGGAGTCCGGCGCCACGCCCGCGACCGCCTGCGCCAGCGCGATGACCTCCGCCTGGCCCGCGACGGCGGGGGCCATGTAGCTGACCTTCTGCGAGCCGTCGTTGTTCACCGCCGAGCCGCGCACCACCGCGTAGACGGTGTCGCCGTCCTTGAGCGCGTCCGACAGGCGCTTGAGCGCGACCACCGCCGCGCCGTGGCCCGCGACGAAGCCCTCGGCCTCCGCGTCGAAGGTGTGGCAGTGGCCGTCCGGCGCCGTGGTGCCGCCCTCGTGGTACAGGTAGCCCGCCTTCTCCGGGAAGTGGATGGACACGCCGCCGGCCAGGGCCATGTCGCACTCGAACGACAGGAGGCTCTGGCAGGCGTAGTGGATGCAGGTGAGCGACGTGGAGGACGAGGACTGGACCGTGACGGCCGGGCCCTTCAGGTCCATGCGGTACGCGACCTCCGTCGTGAGGCTGTCCTTGTCGTTGCCGATGGACGCCTGGAGGCTCTCCACGCCCGCGACGTGCGCCAGGTGCGAGTACAGGTTGGAGAGCAGGTACGTGTTCATGCTCATGCCGCCGAACACGCCCACGCGGCCGGGCTGGCGCTCCGGGCTGTAGCCGGCGCTCTCCATGGCCTCCCACGCGCACTCCAGGAAGACGCGGTGCTGCGGGTCCATCAGCGCGGCCTCGCGGGGGTTCATCCCGAAGAAGGCCGCGTCGAACAGGTCCGTGTCGCCCAGCGTGCCGCGGGCCTTCACGTAGTTGGGGGCGCGCACCAGGGCGGGGTCGGCGCCCTCCGCGATGAGCTCCTCGTCGGTGAAGAAGGTGATGCTCTCCACGCCGCCGGTGAGGTTCTTCCAGAACTCGGCGATGGTCTTCGCGCCGGGCAGGCGGCCGCCCAGGCCGATGACCGCGATGCCATCCACATCAGGAGTGTCAGTGCTCATGGAGCCGTCCTTCGAAATCTGGGGGTGTGCCTGAAAGTCGCTGGTTACTTGCCACGGCCGCGCGCCTGCTGACGCCGCGCCTGGGCGGCCCGGCGGCGCTCCGCCTCGTCCTTGATCTTCTGGGCGGCCGCGCCCGAGTCCTCGCCCTTGTTCGCCAGGTGCTGGGCCAGCGCGCTCACCGTGGTGAACTTGAACATGTCCACCAGCGCGAGGTCCGCGCCCAGCTCCTCGCGCAGCCGCCGGTGGGCCTGCGCGATGAGCAGCGAGTTGCCCCCCAGCTCGAAGAAGTTGTCGTTGAGGCCGACGCGCTCCACCTTGAGCACCGCCTGCCAGATGGCCGCCACGCTGCGCTCCACCGCGCTCTGCGGCTGGGCGTAGGCGACGCCGGAGGCGAGGCGCGCCCCTTCCGGCGCGGGCAGCGCCTTCGCGTCCACCTTGCCGTTGGGCGACAGGGGCAGCGCGGACAGCGGCACGTACGCGGACGGCAGCATGTACGGCGGCAGCGCCTCCGCGAGGAAGGTGTTCAGGTCCGAGTGCGTGGGCGCGGGCTCGCCCAGCACCACGTAGGCCACCAGGCGCCTGTCGCCGGGCGAGTCCTCGCGCGCCATCAGGAACGCGTCCTTCACGGCCGGGTGGCGGCGCACGGCGGCCTCCACCTCACCCAGCTCGATGCGGAAGCCGCGGATCTTCACCTGGTCATCCGCGCGGGACAGGAACGTGAGCACTCCGTCCGGCAGCCAGCGCGCGCGGTCGCCCGTGCGGTACAGGCGCTCGCCGGCGTGGAACGGGTCGGCGATGAAGCGCTCGGAGGTCAGCTCCGGCCGCTTCCAGTACCCGCGCGCCACGCCCAGGCCGCCCACGTACAGCTCGCCGGGGACGCCCACGGGCAGCAGGTTGCGCTCCGCGTCCAGCACGTACACGTCCGTGTTGATGACGGGCCGGCCGATGGGCACCCACGCGTGGCCCTGGAGGTCCTCCACCGCCATGCGGTGGTAGGTGGAGCACACGGTGGTCTCCGTGAGGCCGTAGCCGTTCACCACCGGCACGGCGGCGAGCAGCTTCTCCACGTCGCTGGCCACCAGCGCCTCGCCGCCGGAGAGCACCAGCTTGAGCGGCGGCAGCTGCTCCAGGCGCGCGTTGAGCCCGGCGATGACCGCGGGCACCGTGCTCACGATGGTGACGGTGTGGCGGGTGATGAGCTGGAAGAGCTTCTCCTGATCGAGGATCTCCTCCTCGGTGGGCAGCACCAGCGCGCCGCCCGTGCACAGGAGCGGGAGGATCTCCCCCACGAAGCTGGCCGAGGCCACCGACGTGAGCGGCAGCATCCGGTCCGCCTCCCCGGGCGCGTAGGACTCCACGAACGAGCGGACGAGGTTCGCCAGGCCCCCGTGCTCCAGCATCACGCCCTTGGGCTGGCCGGTGGAGCCGGAGGTGTAGACGAGGCACGCCAGGTCCCCGGCCGCCACGGCCGCGGCGGGCGCGGCGGACAGCGCGCCGTCCAGCGGCTGGTCCACGAACAGCGTGCGCGCGGACGCGCCGGCGGGCAGCGTGCGCTGGAGCCAGGACTGGGTGAGGAGCACCGGCGCCTGCGTGTCGCCCAGGATGAAGGCCACGCGCTCGGAGGGGTAGGCCGGGTCGATGGGCACGTACGCCGCGCCCGTGGCCAGCACGGCCAGCACGGACACCAGCGTCTCCACCGAGCGCTCCAGGCAGATGCCCACGACGTCGCCCGGCTTCACGCCCGCGCCGCGCAGCCACGCGGCCAGCTGACCCGCGCGCGCCTCCAGCTCGCGGTAGGTGAGCCGCGCGTCCTTGAAGAGGACCGCGACGTGGTCCGGCGTGCGCGCCACCTGCGCCGCGAAGCGCGCGGGCAGCATGTCCGCCTGCGTGAGCGGCACGCGCGGGCCCCTCCAGGTCTCCAGGAGCTGCCGCTGTTCGGCCGGCGTGAGCAGCGGCAGGCCCGCGAGCGCGCGGCCCGGCTGCGCGGCGATGCCGGACAGGAGCGTGGCCAGGTGCCCGGCCATGCGCTCGATGGTGTCGGCCTCGAAGAGGTCGGTGTTGTACTCGAAGGAGGCCACCAGCTCGCCGTCCGCCTCGCCCATGGTGAGCGTGAGGTCGAACTGCGCGCCGCCGTGCGACAGCACCAGCGACTCGATGGGCAGGCCCGCCACGGTGGACTTCGCGCCCGGGATGTCCAGGGCGAAGGGCGTGAGGCCGCGCTCGTCCAGCTTGGAGGCGCGCTGGTAGACGAACATCACCTGAAACAGCGGCGAGCGGCTCTGGTCGCGCACCGGCTGCAGCCGGTCCACCAGCGCGCTGAAGGGGTAGTCCTGGTGCTCGAGCGCGCCCAGCATGGTCTGGCGCGTCTGGGCGAGGTAGTCCGTGAACGACAGGGTGGGGGCCGGCCGCGTGCGCACCACCAGCGGGTTGACGAAGTAGCCCGTGATGCCCGCCAGCTCCGCGCGGCCGCGGCCCGCGCTCACCACGCCCAGCGTGAAGTCCTGCTGGCCGGTGTAGCGGTGCAGCAGCACCTGGAACGCCGTCTGGAGCACCATGTTCGGCGTGGCGCCGTGGTCGCGCGCCAGCGCCTTCACCGCGCTCGTGACGTGCGCGTCCAGCCGGGTGGTGTGGACGCGGCCGTTGAAGGTCTGCGCGGGGGGACGCGGGTGGTCCGTGGGCAGGTCCAGCACCGGCGGCGTGCCGGACAGCTGCTCGCGCCAGTACTTCTCCAGCGCCTGGCCGCGAGCGCCCGCGAGCATCTCCGCCTGCCAGCGCGCGTAGTCCGCGTAGGTGCGCGCGGGCCGCGAGAGCGCGGGCTGCTGGCCCAGCTTGAGCGCCGGGTAGAGCGCGTCCAGCTCCTCCGCCATCACCGCCAGCGACCAGAAGTCGGTGACGATGTGGTGCATCGCGATGAGCAGCGCGTGGTCCTCCGCGGACCGCGACACCAGCCGCACGCGCAGCAGCGGCCCCTTCTCCAGGTCGAAGGGGCGGCGGGCCTCGGCGGACAGGTGCTCCGCCACCTGCGCGTCGCTCCAGCCCCGCGCGTCGGTGGCGGCGAAGTCCAGCGGCAGCTCCGCGTGCACGCGCTGCACGGGGCCGGTGGCCGCCATGACGAACGTGGTGCGCAGGGCGGGGTGGCGGGCCACCAGCGCCTCGAAGGCGCCCCTCAGCGCGGCGGCGTCCAGCCCCGCGCGCACGCGCACCGCGACGGGCACGTGGTAGGCCGCGCTGTCCGGCGCGAGCTGGTGCATGAACCACAGCGCCTGCTGGCCGCCGGACAGGGGCGCGTCACCGGTGGCGGACGTGGCGGCCACCGCGCTCGACGCCCGCTGGGACGGGGGCGCCGACATCAGCGTCACCACGACCTCCGCCAGCTTCGACAGCGACACGCCCTGGAGCACGTCCGACAGCGGCAGGTCGATGCCCAGCCCCGCGTCCACCGCGCTCTTGAAGTCCACCGCCATCAGCGAGTCCACGCCGTAGGCGTGCAGCGGCTTCTGCGCGTCCACCTGCGCGGTGGGCAGGCGCAGCACCTGCGCGGCCTGCTCCTGGAGGAACACCGCCACCATGGCCCGGCGCGCGGTGGGGTCCTGCACCGCCGCCAGCATCTTCTGGAGCATGCTCGTGTCCGGGCCCACGGGCGCGGCTTCCGCGGTGGCCTCGGGCGCCTTCACGGGCTCGGGCGCCGGGGCGGGCGCCGCGGCGACGACGCTCTTGTGCAGCGCCTCCAGCGTGTCCGCGACGTACTCCGCGCGGGTGGCGAAGCGCTGGATCTTGCCGCTGGACGTCTTCGGGATGGCGCCGGGCCCCAGCAGCACCACGCCCTGGGCCTGGAGGTCGTGCCCGGCCGCGACGGCCTGCCGGATGCCCTGCGCCAGCGCGTCCAGGTCCACGCCGTCGCGCTCCACCGCGCGGCGGTCCACCTCCGTCACGACGACCAGGCGCTCCTCGTCGTCCTGCTCGATGGAGAACGCCGCCGTGCAGCCGGGGCGGATGGCGGGGTGGGCGGACTCCACCGTGCGCTCGATGTCCTGCGGGTAGTGGTTGCGCCCGCGGATGATGATCAGGTCCTTCAGGCGGCCCGTGACGAACAGCTCGCCGTCCGCGAGGAAGCCCAGGTCGCCCGTGCGCAGGAACGGCGTCGGGTCCCCCGTGCCGGCCAGCGGCTGCTGGAAGGTGGCCCGCGTCTGCTCCTCGCGGCCCCAGTAGCCCTGCGCGATGCTGGGCCCGGCGACGCGGATCTCGCCCACCTGGCCCGCCGGCAGCGGCGCGCCCGTCTCCGGATGCGCGATGACCAGGCGCTGATCCGCGAGGTTGCGGCCGGAGCCCACCAGCGTCTGGGCGCCGGGGCTCGCCGCCTCCTTCGCCACCACGCGGTTCTCCTTCAGCGCGCCCGCGTCCACGGTGCGCTGCACCGGCAGCTCGCGCTTGTCACCGCCCGAGGCGATGAGCGTGCCCTCCGCGAGCCCGTAGCACGGGTAGATGGCCTCCGAGCGGAAGCCCTGCGGCCCGAACGCCTCCGCGAAGCGCCGGAGCGTCTCCGGCATGATGGGCTCCGCGCCGTTGAAGGCCAGGTCCCACTGGCTCAGGTCCAGCTTCGCCCGCTCCTCCGGCGTGGACTTGCGCACGCACAGGTCGAACGCGAAGTTGGGGCCGCCGCTCGTGGTGGCCTTGTAGCGGGAGATGGCCTCCAGCCAGCGCATGGGGCGCTTGAGGAAGTCCACCGGCGAGAACAGCGTCACCGGGAAGCCGCCATACAGCGGCTGGAGGATGCCGCCGATGAGCCCCATGTCGTGGTACGGCGGCAGCCAGATGACGCCCTGGCTCCTGTCCGAGTGCCCGAAGCACGAGTGGATCAGCTTCGAGTTGTGCAGCAGGTTGCCGTGCGTCAGCACCACGCCCTTGGGCGACGACGTGGAGCCGGACGTGTACTGGAGGAACACCCGCGTGTCCGTCGCCACGCCGGGGTCCTTCCAGCCTTCGGCGACCTCCGCGTCCAGCGTGTCCGTGGCGATCCAGTGCAGCTCCCGCAGCTCCGGCGCCTGCTCGAAGAGCATCTCCCCCATGCCGTAGATGAAGTCGGTGGTGAGGGCGATGGTGGCCTGCGCGTCCTGGCTGATGGCCAGCAGGCGCGGCAGCGTGCGCGCCAGGCGCATGGGGTCCGGCGGGTAGATGGGGACGGCGATGACGCCCGCGTACAGACAGCCGAAGAACCCGGCGATGTAGTCCAGCCCGGGCGGGTACAGGAGCAGCGCCCGCTGCCCCTGGGCGCCGCGCGCCTGGAGCGCCGCCGCGATGGCGCGGGCCTTCTGATCCAGCTCCGCGTAGGTCAGGTGCGCTTCGTCCGTCTCGCCGTCCAGCAGGAACGTAAAACCGCGGCGGTCTCCCTGGGTGCTCGCGCGGACGCGCAGCAATTCAACCAGGGTGGAAAAAGCAAAGTCGGGGGCCGGGGAAGAACCGGGCAGGGTTCCAATGGACATCGACGCGACTCCTGGGAGGCGGGGTGTTCCGTGCACGGGGGGCACGGAGACGCGGATTCAGGGGCCGGGGGCGGCGGTCTCCCGGCGAGACAGGGTTTCAAGAGGTCAGTCGCAAACAGCACCCGCCGTGAAGGGGCGTTGTCTCGCGCATGTATCGCCTGGCGCGTGCGCTAGCAATCCCCCCCCACCCACATTGGAGCCATGCCGGGCCTCGGGCACGGCGGGGGCTCGTGAATCAGGCGAGGAGCAGGGGGCGGATTTCATGGTGACGGAATTCGGAGAGCGTCTGGGCCGGCGGTCACTTCATCGCGAACAGGGGCACATTCAAATGACCCCCAAGGTCGGAAACCCGGGGACCTCCCCTGTTCGCGGGAAATGGCGCGCGGCGACCGTCTAAACGTGACACATCGGATCATGCGACGGGAACACGCGGAGTGTATGGGTCCACCCCCGCTGGCCCCTCCCAACACCATGACGCTCCGTGAATCGTGTCTGTGTCTGTGAATTGCAGGCGAAAATAGGATTCCTTGGATTTGTCTGGAGAGTGTTTGAGGAGGATACGGGGTGGGTCCGACATGTCCCTGCGCGCTCTTGCCGCACGGGGGGCCCTGGACGCGCGTGGTAGACGCCGCCCGGGAGGGCGCGTGAGAGCCATGCTGGGATCAGGTCGTGAGGTGACGCGGTGGACGTGGACGGCGCTGCTCTGGTGCGGCGCGTTGGGCTGCTCCGCGGAGCCGGCCATGGCGGTGGTGGTGGACGCGGGCGTGGTGGACCCGGGCCCGGACAGCCTGCCCTGTGACGTCCAGGCGGTGATCGCGGAGCGCTGCGCGTCCTGCCACGCGACGCCCGCGAAGGCGTTCGCCCCCATGGCGCTGCTGGCGCGCTCCGACTTCCAGCGGGCCTCGACGGTCGAGCCTCAGCGCAGCGTGGGGCAGCGCAGCCTGGCGCGGCTGGAGGACGCGGCGTCTCCGATGCCGCCGGCCTCCGAGCCGCCCATGCCGGAGGCGGAGCGGGCGCTGCTCACGGAGTGGCTGGAGGCGGGGATGCCCGCGGGGACCTGCGGCAGCCTCCCCGCCGGGCCCGCGCCGACGACGTGCGCGAGCGGGAGCTTCTGGTCCGAGGCGAGCGGCACCGGGGCCTCCATGGCGCCCGGCCTCGCCTGCCGGAGCTGCCACCTGGTGGAGGCGCCCCACGTGGCGTACTTCTTCATGGGCACGGTGTTCCCGACGCTCCACGAGGCGGACGGGTGTGAGGCGCGGCTGCGGGAGCCGTCGAGCGTGAAGGTGGAGATCCTGGACATGGAGGACCAGGTGCGGCTCACGCTGGTGCCGAACTCCGCGGGCAACTTCACGTCCACGACGCTCCAGCCCTCCTTCCCCATGCCGTACCGGGCACGGCTGGTGGGGCCGGAGGGCACGTCGCGGAGGATGAGCACGCCGCAGAGCAACGGGGACTGCAACACCTGCCACACCGAGCAGGGCGCCCAGCACGCCCCGGGGCGCATCCAGCTGCCGTGAGGAGGGCTGACGCGGGCGCTGCGACAAATGACCGCAGCGTTCGCTCCGCGGAGGGCTGATATCCGGGATGCTCCTTTCTTCCTGGAGTCATCCGATGAAGTCCTTCCTGAGGCCGCTGTGCGTCGTCGCGGGTTCGCTGCTGTCCTCCACCGTCTACGCGCACGCGGCGGTGTCGGGGGCCACGCCTCCGTACGCGGGGGCGACCTTCGACGCGGACGTCACGGTGAGCCACGGCTGCGACGGCGCGGACACGTACCAGATGCGGGTCCAGCTTCCGGAGGGGGTGACGAACGTGCGCCCGGTGGACTCGGTGTTCGGCAGGGCCGAGGTGGAGAAGGATGCCTCCGGCAACGTGACGGCGGTGACGTGGACGCGGACGGGGGAGGTGCGGGCGGCGGACACGCACTTCTTCCGCCTGGGGCTGCGCATGAAGCTGCCCTCGAGGCCGTTCACCACGCTGTTCTTCCCCACGACGCAGACGTGCCGCACGCCGGCGGGCGCGGAGTCGGTGGTGGAGTGGACGGGCACCGAGGGCGGGGAGCACGACCACGACGGGGACGCGGGCACGGCGCCCTCGGAGAACCCGGCGCCGTCGCTCTACCTGCTTCCCTCGCGGCTGCCGGGCTGGAACCAGTACACGGTGGAGGAGCACGTGCACGACCTGACCGTGTTCAAGGACGCGCTCATCGTCTGGTCCGGCGCGCAGGCGTACAGCTTCAACCCCGCCACGCAGGCGCTCATTGAGAAGGAGCCCGGCGTCACCGCGCTCACCCAGATCCACCCGGGCACGGTCATCTGGGTGAAGTACTAGGCCCGCACGGGAGACCGCGATCATGCGCCACTGGCTCTTCGTGTTGTGTGTCGGCGTTCTCGCCGGCTGTTCGGACAAGCCCTCGTCGCCGCCCCCGGAGCAGACGGACGCGGGCGCTGTCGTGGAGGACGCGGGCACGGCGTCCGGGGTGGAGCGGCCGGGGGCGCTGGAGCGTCCGCCGCTGGAGCGGTTGCCGGACGACCTCAAGCCGCCCTCGCGGTAGGGCGGGCTTCAGGGGGCGCGGCGCTGCCCACCGCGCTCCAGGTCGGGCCCGCCTCGCGGCATGGGGTGGCCGGCTGGAGCCCAGCCGGCCACGAGGCCGGCTCAGGGCGCGGTGGCCGGGTCCGCGAAGCGCGGGTCGGTCAGGAACGCCGTGTCCGTGAGCGACTCCAGGAACGCGATGACGTCCGCCTTCTCCTCGGGCGTCAGCTCGAAGCCGCGCACGAAGGCGCTCTGCAGGGGGCTCGGCTGTCCGCCGTTCGCGGCCGTCGCCCGGCCTCCCGCCGCGTAGTGGTCCAACACGTCGGAGAGCGTCGCCACGCTGCCGTCGTGCATGTACGGCGCGGTGACGGCCACGTTGCGCAGCGACGGCGCCTTGAAGCGCCCCATGTCCTCCGGGCGGCCCGTGAGCTCGATGAGGCCTGGATCCCCGAGCGGATAGGCGCCCTGCCCATCCTCGTTGTAGAGCCCCGTGTTGTGGTACGGCAGCACCGGCTCCGGCGTCTGCTCGTGCACGGTCGCGTCCTGGAAGTTGAAGCCGGAGTGGCAGTGGTCGCACTCCAGGCGCTCGGACAGGAACAACTGCAGGCCCCGCTTCGCCGCGGGGCTCAGCGCGTCCACCTCCTTGCCGTACAGGTAGCGGTCATACGCGGACGTGCCCGACAGCAGGGACCGCTCGAACGCCGCCAGGGCCCGCGTCAGCGTGGCCAGCGACACCGGCGTGGCCTCGTTCGGGAACGCCTCCGCGAAGCGCGCCGCCAGGTCCGGATCCGCGCGCAGCCGCTCCAGCAACACCTCCTGGTCGTCCCCGAACCCCAGCTCCACCGGCTCGCGGCCGAACAGCGGCACCAGCGCCTGGGCCTCCAGCGAGGTGAGCGCGGAGTTGGCCCAGGTGAGGCTCGTCGCGTACGCCACGTTCGCCAGGCCCTGCGCGTTGCGGCGGTGCGCCTGGCCCGTGCTGCCCACCGCGTGCACGCGGCCGTCCGTGAAGGCCCGGGCCTGCTCATGGCAGGAGGCGCAGGACTGCGTGCCGTTCAGCGACAGGCGCTTGTCGTAGAAGAGGCGCCGGCCCAGCTGGACCTTCGCCTCCGACATGGGGTTGTCCTCCGGCACGCGCGGCGTGGGGAAGCCCGCCGGCAGCCTCCAGTCGTAGGGCGTGGACTCCTCGGGGGGCCCCGAGGGATCCGCGCAGCCCGCGGCCAGCAGCGCCGCCGTCGCCAGCGCCTTCCACGCTCGTGCTCGTGCCACGTCGGACGTCTCCTATTCGGCCCGGATGAAGGTCTGCGCGGCAGGGTCCGCCGCCTGGCTGCCGAAGCCCAGGCCCAGGCGCTGGAAGAGGGGACCGCAGTCCGCGTCGGTGGGCGACGACATGCAGCCCGCGGCCGTGCTGGGGGCGTTCGCGTCCAGGTCGGAGCCCGCGAAGAGCGCGCCCAGGTCCATCACCACGCGGCCCTTCGTCACGTCGAAGCCCTCCAGGTGGAACTCCGGACGGTTGGGGTTGTCGCACCCGGCGGTGCCCTGCGTCTGGCCCTCGGGCGGCGGCGCGCAGGACGTGCTGCCCAGGTGCAGGACGTGCTGGGGCAGGCCCTGCGTCCGGCCCTCGATGTGGGCGAAGACGAAGCCGCTCTGCCAGCTCCAGTGCAGGCTCATGTCCCCCAGCGGGGCGCCCAGCGTCGTCGGGTCGCCGTGGTTCAGGTCCTCCGGCACGCCCAGCGTGAAGCGCAGGCCCGTGTAGTCACCCTGGGGCACCGTGCCCCGGATGGACGCGTTCATGCCCGCCGTGCCCTGCGTGCACAGGCCGTCCTTGTTCGCGAAGTCCAGGAGCACCACGCCCGAGTGCTGCCACGTGCCGTCCTCGGTCAGCGTCACGGGCACCTCCTGCCCGCCCCGCGTCACCAGCCGCACGTCGTGCACGTACACCCGGAAGTCCATGGGCTCGTAGGTCGTCCCCGTCGTCCCGACGTTCGTGTACGTCTGGCCGCACGCGAACGGCTCCGCGCCCACGCGGGCGACGACGGGGAGGTCCACCGTCAGCACCTCGGGCGTCTGGGGTTCGTCCTCCCCACAGCCGAGCGCGCCCACGAGGGCCAGCGGGAGGAGGAGGCGGGAGCGGAGCAGGGTGCGCATGGGTTTCATCCTTGGAAGGTGCCTCCGTCTAGCGCACCGGGGGCGCGGGCATGCCGTGGCATGTTGCCGCACCCGCCTCACGCCACCTCGCGCGCTTCGTCCGGGGCCGGGAGCCCCGCGCCCCGCGCCTTGCGCCGCTGGATGGCCAGGAAGAGGGCCTCGTGCGTGGCGGGCGAGGGCAGCGCCACGTCGCCGCCCGGCGCTCCGAAGGCGGCCACCGCGTCGCGCAGCGCCTCGCGCACGGACAGGGCCAGCATCAGCGGCGGCTCGCCCACGGCCTTGCTGCCGTGGATGGTGCCCTGCTGCCCGGCCCGCTCCACGAACGCCACGCGCAGGTCGATGGGCGCGTCGCTGAAGGCGGGCACCGCGTAGGTGCTGGCGGAGTGCGTGAGCAGCCGGCCGCTCGCGTCCCACTTCAGCTCCTCGCCGGTGAGCCACCCCATGCCCTGCACGAAGCCGCCCTCCACCTGGCCCCGGTCCACGCCGGGGTTGAGCGAGTCACCCACGTCCTCCAGCAGGTCCGAGCGCAGCACGCGCTTCATGCCCGTGTCGCCGTCCACCTCCACCTCGCTCACCGCCGCGCCGTAGGCGAAGTAGAGGAACGGCCTGCCCCGGCCCTTCTCCCGGTCGTAGCCGATGCCCGGCGTGCGGTAGTAGCCCGTGACGGACAGGCCCACGCGGTCGCGGTAGGCCTCCTCCACCACCGCCGCGAAGTCCAGCCCCTGGTCCGGCCGCGCCGCCGCCGCGATGCGCCCGCCCGCGAACACCAGCGCGTCCGGCGACACCGCCTGCCCGTGCAGCTGGACCAGCATCCGCGCGGCCACCGGGGCCAGCCGCTCGCGCACCTGGATGCAGGCCTCGCGCACCGCCGCGCCGTTGAGGTCCGAGCCGCTGGAGGCCGCCGTCGCGGACGTGTTGGGCACCTTGTCCGTGGCCGTCTGCGCCACGCGCACCAGCTCCGCGGGCAGGCCCAGCTCGCGCATGGCCACGCCTTGAATCTTGGTGTGCAGCCCCTGGCCCATCTCCGTGCCGCCGTGCGACAGCAGCACGGAGCCGTCGCGGTACACGTGCACCAGCGCGCCCGCCTGGTTGAGGAAGGTGGCGGTGAAGGAGATGCCGAACTTCATGGGCGTGATGGCCAGGCCGCGCTTGATGCGGGGGCTGGCCGCGTTGAAGGCAGCCACCTCCGCGCGGCGCCTCGCGAAGTCGGAGGACTCCAGGAGGTCGTTCCACAGCTTCGGCAGCCGGTTGTCCTCCAGCTCCTGGCCGTAGTGCGTGGTGTTCGTCTCGCCCACGCCGTCGTAGAGGTTGCGCTGGCGCACGGCCTCGGGCGCCAGGCCCAGGGTGCTCGCGATGCGCGCCAGGATGTCCTCCATCACCAGCATGCCCTGGGGGCCCCCGAAGCCGCGGAACGCCGTGTTGGACACCCGGTGCGTCTTCGCCACGCGGCCGGAGTAGCGCACCGCCGGCACGTAGTAGCCGTTGTCCAGGTGGAAGAGGGCGCGGTCGGTGATGGACTCGGACAGGTCCAGGGACCAGCCGCCGTTGGACGTGAGGTCCGCCTTGAGCGCGAGCAGCCGCCCCGTGGCGTCGAAGCCCACCTCCCAGGCCGCGTGGAACGGGTGGCGCTTGCCCGTGACGACCATGTCCACGTCGCGGTCCAGCATCCACTTCACCGGCCGGCCCGTGTGCACCGCCGCCAGCGCCACCAGCGCCGCGGGCGCGTTGCCCTGCGTCTCCTTGCCGCCGAAGCCGCCGCCCATGCGGGGCGCCTTCACCACCACGCGGCTCCGGGGCAGGTGCAGCACGTGCGAGAGGATGGCCTGCACTTCCGACGGGTGCTGCGTGGAGGACGTCACCGTGACGTCGCCGTCCTCGCCCACCTCCGCGAAGGCCGCGTGCGTCTCCAGGTAGAAGTGCTCCTGGCCGCCCAGGGTCAGCTCGCCGGACAGCCGGTTCGGGCTGGAGGCGAGCGCGCTGTCCACGTCGCCCCGGCGGATGACGTGCGGGTCGGTGTGGAAGCTGCCCTGCTCGAGGGCCTCGGCCAGCGTGAGCACCGCGGGCAGGGGCTCGTAGTCCACCACCACCTGCCGGGCGCCCTCGCGGCAGGCCTCGGGCGTCTCGCCGACGACGAGCGCCACCACCTGCGAGTGGAAGCGCACCTCCTCCTTCGCGAGCAGCGGCTCGTCGTGGCGGATGGGGCCCGTGTCGTTCATGCCCGGGATGTCCTCGGCGAGCAGCACCTTCACCACGCCGGGCACCTTCAGCGCGGCGCTGGCGTCGCGGCGGAGGATGCGCGCGTGCGCGTGCGGCGACAGCACCGGCCACACCGTCAGCATGGGGCGGCGCTGCGCGAGGTCGTCCACGTACTGCGCGCTGCCCGTCACGTGGCCCAGCGCGCTCTCATGGCGCAGCGCGCGGCCGGCGTCCGCCGTGGCGGAGGGCGCGCCCGGGGCGAACCGGGGGCGTCCGTCCAGCACGGGGCTGCGCGCGCCGGAGGCGAACTTCTCCAGCAGCGACACCACCAGCCCGCGGCGGTAGTCCGCGCTGCCGCGCAGGTCCGTGAGGGGCGTGAACTCGCGCTCCAGCGTGGCGCGCACGCGTTCCACGGCCTCCGCGTTCCACGGGTGGCCCACGAGCAGGGCCTCCGTCTGCCTCGCTCGCGACGGGGTGGCCGCGACGCCGCCGTAGCCCAGCCGGGCGGTGCGCACGACGCCCTGCGCGTCCGTCTCGATACAGAAGCCCGCCGCGACGATGCTGATGTCCAGCTCGCGGCGCTTGGACACCTTGAAGCTGTCCGAGTGGCGCGTCAGCCCGCTGTCCTTCGCCGGGGCGTGGGGGATGACGATGAAGCGGACGACCTCGTCCGGCTGGAGCGCCGTCTTGCGGTAGGCGAGGAAGAAGTCCGACAGCGCCACCGTCCGCTCGCCGCGCGCGGACGCGAGCACCAGCCGCGCGTCCAGCGCCAGCAGCACCGGCGCCGTGTCCCCGATGGGCGACGCCGTCACCAGGTTGCCCGCCAGCGTGGCGCGTTGACGGATCTGCCGCGAGGCGAAGACGTTGAGCATCTTCGCCAGCTCCGGCACCTCGTGGCCCAGCGCGTCCTCCACGTCCACCAGCGACGCGGCGCCGCCCACGTACCAGCCGTCCTCCTCGCGGCGGATGGCGCGCAGGGCCTCCACGCCCTCGGTCGAGATGAGGAACGGGTAGCGGCGGGCCTTCTTGGTGATGTCCACGCCCAGCTCGGTGGCGCCGGCCACGAGCATCGCCTCCGGGTGCAGGGCGCGCAGCGCGAGCAGGTCCTCCCAGGTGGTGGGGCGCAGGAACAGCCCGTCGCGGGCCTCGTAGCGCAGGGGCGGGGTGGGGGAGGGCGGCCCCTCCAGCGAGACGCAGGGCAGTCCGGGGCCGGCGCCCTTCGCGTCGCGGAGGGCGAGCGCGTCCATCATCGCGTCGCGGATGGGGCGGTAGCCGGTGCAGCGGCAGATGTTGCCGCAGAGCTGATCCGCCACCGCCTCCGGCGAGCCCGCGTCCCTGCGACAGTAGGCCTCCACCATGGAGACGACGAAGCCCGGCGTGCAGAAGCCGCACTGTGAGCCGTAGTGCTTCACCATCGCCTGCTGGACGGGGTGCGGCGCGGCGCGGCTGCCCACGCCCTCCACGGTGATGAGCTCGCGCCCGGCCACCATGGGCACCAGCGCGATGCAGCTGTTGAACGCGCGCAACGTCCTCTGCCCGCGCGTGTCCCGGTCCACCATCGCCACGGTGCACGCGCCGCAGTCGCCCTCGGCGCAGCCCTGCTTCGTGCCCGTCAACCCGCGCGCGCGCAGGTAGTCCAGCAGGGTGGTGTTGGACGACGCGTCGTCCACGCGGACCGGCTGTCCGTTGAGCCGGAACTCGAAGGGGGTGCTCATTCCCCGGAGGATAGCAGGGGCTCGGGCGGCGGCTGAGCGCCTGCTTCCGGGGCCAGCCCCTGGGCAGGTCCATGGTGGAGCTGGAGCAGCCCGGCCGCGATGCTCACGGCCACCTCCTGTGGTGACTTCCCGCCGATGGGCAGCCCCATGGGGCACTGGACGCGGGCCACCTGCCCGGCGGGCACCCCCTTCGCCTCCAGCCGCTGCCGGAAGCGGGCCCACTTGGTGTCGCTGCCGATGAGGCCGATGTAGCGGGCCGGCCGCTGGATGGCGAAGGCGATGATGTCCTGATCCACGTCGTGGCGGTGCGTCATCACCGCCACGTAGGTGCGCCGCTCGTCCCAGGCCGCGCGCGGCGCGAAGTCGTCCCACGCCTCCTCATGACGCACCACGCCCGCGGGCACGAGCGGGGAGTGGACCCACTCGGCGCGCTCGTCCACCAGGTGCACGCGGAACGGGGTGCCCTCCAGGATGCGGCACAGCGCCTGCCCCACGTGGCCCGCGCCGAAGAGATAGAGCTGCGGCCCGTGATTGACGGGCTCGACGAAGACGTCCACGACCCCTCCACAGCACTGGCCCAGCCTCGCGCCCAGCGGATAGCGGAACGTGCGCGCCTCGCCCCTGGCCAGGCAGGCGCGGGCGTCCTGGAGCACCAGCTGCTCCAGGTGGCCGCCGCCGATGGTGCCGTGGAAGGTGCCGTCCGCGCGCACCAGCAGCTTCGCGCCGGGGGCCGCGGGCGTGCTGCCCTTGCACTCCGTCACCGTCACGACGGCGAACGGCGCGTCCCCCCGTGCCCACTCCGAGAGCTGGTGAACCCAGTTCCACATGCGGCCAGGGAGTCTGCCACGGCCGCCGTCCTGGCGGCGCTCCCCTGGACGGTCGCCGTGGGGACGAGGAGGCCAGCGCGCGTTGCCGGCTCGCCGCGGCGCACCACCTTTGCGCCAGTCGAGTTCATTCACCGGAACCAAGGAGATGACGTCATGGCGAACACGGACATCGAGACGCTGAACTCCTTCCTGCGCGGTGAGCTGTCCGCCGTGGAGACCTACCGGCAGGCGAGCAAGCACATGAAGAGCGACATCGCCCGGACCGAGGTGGATGCCTGCCTCCATGACCACGAGGCCCGCGTCGACGCGCTCAAGGAGCGCATCGAGAAGCTGGGCGGCAGCCCGGCGGAGAGCTCCGGCGTCTGGGGGGCCTTCGCGAAGATCGTCCAGGGCGGGGCCGACCTGCTGGGGGAGAAGGCCGCCATCGACGCGCTGGAGCAGGGCGAGGACCACGGCCTGGCGGACTACAACCGCGACGTGGCCAAGCTCCACGGCGAGGCGCGCAGCTTCGCGCGTCAGCAGCTCCTTCCGGCCCAGAAGCAGACGCATGATCGGCTCAGCCGCCTGAAGCACAATCCCACCCTGCACTGAGCGTGTGAGGGTGCGCAGTGCCGGACATCGCGAGGTGCCCATCCTGGATGAGGGGATGGGCACCTTGTGGTGCATCTCACGTCCGCGCATCCTGGCCTGGAGGCCCCGGGAAGCGTGCGATATTCGGAAGGAGGACGCTTTCTCCGGCGAACGAGGGTGAAGAGGCACATGGGGCGTGAGCACACGGTGCCGGGGCCGCGCGAGCCCGGGCCCGGCACCGACGGCGAGGACGCGGGGCCACGGGCTGCCCGCCCACCCGAGGCGCGCGCCGGGGACGCGGGACCCGCGTCCGTGCCCTCCCCGACGACCGCCGACACCAGCTACGCCGCGGGGGCCCTGGGCACCGGCGTGGAGGTGCTCTTCACCACCTCCGAGCGCGCCCTCCAGTGGGCCTGGCGCGTGCTCCAGCTGGCGCGCGGCGTGGTGGAGAACTCGCCCAAGGGCGACGCCTACCTCCGCGAGGCCCGCGCGAGCGTGGTGGACTTCCTGGACCACATCCCCCCGCACGTGCGCCGCGGCGTCGACGAGGTGCTCGTCTTCTGCAACCTGTGGCAGGCCGTGGGCGTGCGCCTGCGCCGCCTGGGCGGCTTCCCCGCGGGGGACGACGTGGCCTTCCACCAGCTCTGCGAGGACGTGGAGCTGCTCCAGCGCGCCGCCCAGGCCCGCCTGGGCACCGCCGCGGCCTTGGAGCAGGGGCTGCTCAAGGACCTGGGCCACCTGCGCGCGCTGGCCCTGTCCTGCGGCGACACCGCGAACGAAGTCACGGTGGGCATGGAGGTGTTCACCCGCTGCATCGCGGAGCTGATGGCCGTGGCCAGCGCCATGCGCCGCGCGTGGGAGGCCACCGCCCATGAGCTGGCCGAGTCCGCCGCGTGGCTGCGCGCGGGCGACCCGGCCTTCAGCGCGTGGCTGGCGGAGCACCTGGTCGCCGCCGAGCCCGCGTGGGAGCGCACCCAGAAGATCGCCCGCTGGCTGCGCGACGTGGGCGCCTTCGCGGGCCAGCCCTGACCGGGCTCAGGGCTCGGTGAGGATGCGGTGCCGGTACAGCTCCAGGAGGATGTCCGGATCCAGGTCCGCCTGCCGGTGGTCGCGCAGGTGCTGGCGGACGGCCTCCACGGGCTTCTGGCCGGTGAACTCCACCAGCAGCGCGTAGGCCTCGCCGGGCAGCGCCACCGCGTCGTATTCGCTGTACGAGCCCAGCGCCACGCTGCCGTCCGGCAGCCACTTCACCGTGGCGTCCGGGTTGAAGCGCAGGACGCGCGGCAGCGAGGGCGCGGTGGCGCTCGTGTGCAGGTTCTCCAGCACCTTCTGCTCGATGGTGCCGTCCAGGCCCAGCATCCGCTCCAGCCCGTCCCGGGACACGGCGCGCACGGCGTCGTAGCAGGCGCGGTAGAAGTCCTTCTCCAGCCCGGCGTACCCCTGCCAGAGCGCGGCGTACACCTTCGCCGGGGGCGCCGCGTCGTCCAGGTCCTCCACGGACAGCGGGCCGCTGGCCACCTCCGCCTTGTCGCGGCCCTCCAGGAGGAACTCCGGCATCAGCTGGAGCAGCGCGTGGCGCGACAGCTGGAACTCCGCCAGCGTCAGGTACGTCTTGAGCGACATCCAGAAGCGCTGGCCGTCGCGGCCCGCCACGTACTTGCAGAAGAACGTGGAGCAGACGGACTCGCGGTACGCCCAGATGGTGCAGCCGCCGGACTCCAGCGCGTAGTACGGGCAGCGCAGCGACGACGCGCGGCCGAAGAACTGGTGCGCGTTCTTGTAGAGGTGGTTGAACTTCGCCGGCGGCTTCACCCACTGCGGGCTCACGCCGATGCGGCTGTCGATCTTCGCCTCGATGCGCCGGCGCCCCTCCGCCATCTGCGGCGAGTCATCCGACAGGAGCGCGCCCACGAGGTAGTTGGGCAGCCGGGGCTGGTACGTGCAGCACTTGGTGTCCGGCCGGAACAGGTGCTCCGCCCCGTCCACCGAATCCACCGTGGCCCGCGCGGAGGCGCGGCTCATGGCGCAGTTCGAGCAGGTGGCCTTCGTCTCCGTGGGCGCGTCCTTCTGGAAGAAGGCCGGCAGGAGGTCCTGGTAGAGGGCGGGCAGCGTCGAGAGGATGGAGGACATGAAGGGAAGGGGTCAGGAGGACCGGTCGGCCCACTCCAGGTGATAGGTGGCTGCTTCGGGCGAGTGGCGGGTGCGGTGCAGGGTGAGCCCCCGCACCCCCACGCGCAACATCCCTTCCTCCAGGGTGCCGTCCACGAAGCCCTCCAGCGTCTGCGGCTCGTTGAACCAGATGACGCGCGCGTCCCTCATGGTCCCCTGACCTCGGCGGAGGCCCGGAGCGGCCCCGGGCGCGCATTCTTCGCCCAGGGCCCGGACGGAGGCCAGCCCCAGGTGCCCCCCTCCCGCGGGGCCGCGGCGAGGGCGAGCGCCGGGTGGTGCGTCAGTAGTGCACGGACAGGCTCACGCCGCTGTAGGCCGTGTAGCCCCAGAGCATGATCCACTGCCGGCCGGCGGTGGACTGCGCCCCCAGGCTGCACGTCTCGTTGTTGCCTCCCATGTAGGGACGGCAGGAGTACGTCGTCGCGGTGGGCGCGGCGCCAAAGCGCGTGTAGAGGTCCACGTCCCCGGTGCCGCTGGAGAGGGTCACCGTGGAGGGCGTGTTCGCCGGCACGTCGAAGCAGAAGTACTGCTTCGAGTTGGCCGCGCCGGAGAGCAGGGACACCGTGGTGTTGTTGGGCAGCAGGGTGCACGCGGGCGCCGGCGTCACCGCGCCCACGCCCACCGCCATCCACGCCGCGTCCACCGCGTCCTGGACGTCGGTGCGGTAGCCCAGGTTCACCGCCGCCTGCCGCGTCGCCGTCTTCGCCGCGGCCAGGGTGGTGCTGGCCGTGAAGAGGTGGGCGTTGGCGTAATAGAAGATGCGGGCCGCGGCCTGCACGCCGATGCCCGGCACGCTCACCGTCGTCTTGCCGCGCGGGTGCGTGCCGCCGGTGGACAGCAGCTTGAACGCGAGGTTGGGCACGCCGGAGCCGGAGTGGACGTCCGTGGCGCTCGTCACGTCCGGGGCGTAGTCCAGCGAGGCGCCGTCCGCGGCGGGGTCGTTCATGTAGCGCAGGGCGTCCCCGGGCGTGCTCGGCGTCCAGGCCGTCTCGCCAATCTGCCAGACGGACGCCGCGGTGCTCCAGGTGCCCGTCGCCCAGCTGGAGCAGGCGGCGGCGAAGATGTCCGACAGGGACTCGTTCAACGCGCCGGACTGCCCGCTGTAGGTGAGGTTGGACGTGCTCTCCGTGACGGCGTGCGTGTACTCATGCACGACGATGTCCGGGTCCTCGCAGGGCGGCCCGGACTGGGGCAGGTTGCCGTCGTCGCACACCAGCTTCGTGCCGTCGAAGTACGCGTTCGCGGACTGGCCGCCGGCGTGCACCTGCGCCACCAACTGGCCGCCCGAGCCGTTGTACGAGTCGCGGTTGAAGTTCGCGAGGAAGCAATCGTAGAACAGGCCCAGGTGGCCGTACGTCGTGTCGATGCCGGTGTCCCCCGTGGGCAGCTGGCCCTCCATCCGGCACCAGCCGTGGGTCGCGCCGCCCACGGAGCACACCTTGCGGTTGCGCGCGGTGTGGATCTCCGGCGCGCGCAGCACCTCGTGGCCGTCCTCCGCGCTCACGTAGACGCGGTCGCGCAGCGGCAGGCCGTCCGAGTGCTGGCCGGACACCACCACCTCGAAGGCGCGGACCAGGGCCGCCTCCGGCGCCGGGCGGACGAGCACCTCCCGGACGGACTCCGCGATGCCACCGGCGGTCGCCGCCAGCGCCGCCTCGCTCGCGGCCTCCGCGCTGATGCGAGCCGCGACCGGCAGGGGCTCGCCCCCGCGCGCGGTGCCGTTCACCGCGTACACCTGCCCCCGCGCGTCCACGTGGGCGATGAGCTCCTCGTTCACCACCGGCAGGCCGCCCAGGGTCTGCGCGTAGCGCAGGTGCGTGTGGCCCAGCTCGTCCCGCTGGACGCGCAAGGGCACCACGTCCTTCGTCGTCAGCCGGAAGGCGGGCAGCACGCGCTGGAGGGTGGGCTCCAGGAGCGCGTGCGCCTGCCAGGCGCTGGCGCCGGGAATGGGCCGGCCCGTCGTGCCCAGTGCGCCCTGGATGAACTGGGGCACGCCGTCCTCGTGCACCCCCAGCACCTCCGCGCCGGGCAGCGCCCCCAGCGCGGCCTGGAGGTCGCCCAGGCGGGCCTCGGAGCGGGCGGAGGGCGCCTCGGCCTCGGGGCCGCCCGCACCACATGCGGACAGCGTGAACGTCAGGCCGGCGAGGAGCCAGCGGTTCTTTCGCGTCATGACCTGCCCCCAGTGTGACGAAACGAATCGATGCAGCCTGGCGAGCAAAGCATGGAGCACTGACTGTCAGGTGAATTCTCGGAAGACTGGGAGTGTTGGGGGAGGCCGGGGACGGAGGAGGGCCCACGTCGGCGGTGGTTCACCCACCTGGGTGCCGTGCGGGCGTGCTGGCACGAACTCCGGACGTTGTGACGCGAGGCGCGGTGATAAGGACGGCCCCGCTGTTACCTCCCGTCACCCGCTCGCAAGGACCTTCATGCTCACGCTGCGCGGGGCTCCGGCCCTCTCCGAATTCAGGCTCGCCAAGCTGCTCGCCCGTTGCCGGGAGCGGGTGCCTTCGGTGGCCACCCTCTACTCGGAGTTCGTGCACTTCGTGGACGCGTCCGCGCCGCTGACGCAGGACGAGGCGGCGCGGCTGGAGCGCCTCCTGGAGTACGGCCCCCACGCGGCGAGGCGCGAGCGCGCCGGCACGCTGCTGCTGGTGGTGCCGCGTCCGGGCACGGTGTCGCCCTGGGCCTCCAAGGCGACGGACATCGCGCACCACTGCGGCCTCGCGCAGGTGCGCCGCATGGAGCGCGGCATCGCGTTCTTCCTCACCGGCCCCGGCGGCCGGCCGCTGGACGCGAACGAGGCGGAGGGCGTGCAGGCGGTGCTCCACGACCGGATGACGCAGGCGGTGCTGCCCCGGCTGGAGGACGCGGAGGTCCTGTTCCGCACGCACGCGCCCCGGCCGCTCACGCGGGTGGACGTGCTGGGCGGGGGCCGCGCGGCGCTGGCGAGGGCCAACGGCGAGCTGGGCCTGGCGCTGGCGGAGGACGAAATCGACTACCTGGTGGCGCGCTTCACGGAGCTGGAGCGCAACCCCACCGACGTGGAGTTGATGATGTTCGCCCAGGCGAACAGCGAGCACTGCCGCCACAAAATCTTCAACGCGTCGTGGACGGTGGACGGCCAGCCGCGCGAGCGCTCGCTGTTCCAGGCCATCAAGAACACCTACGCCCAGAGCCCGGGCGGCGTGCTGTCCGCGTACAAGGACAACGCCGCCGTCATCGAGGGCTTCGAGGTGGAGCGCTTCTTTCCCCAGGGCGAGGCGCGCGAGTGGGGCACCGTGCGCGAGCCGGCCCACATCATGATGAAGGTGGAGACGCACAACCACCCCACCGCCATCTCGCCGTACCCGGGCGCGGCCACGGGCGCGGGAGGTGAGATCCGCGACGAGGGCGCCACCGGGCGCGGCGCGAAGCCCAAGGCGGGCCTCACCGGCTTCTCCGTCAGCCACCTGCGGCTGCCGGACTTCGCGCGGCCCTGGGAGGCGCCCTATGGGAAGCCGGACCGCATCGTGTCCGCGCTGGACATCATGGTGGACGGGCCGCTGGGCGGCGCCGCGTTCAACAACGAGTTCGGCCGGCCCAACCTCGCCGGCTACTTCCGCAGCTTCGAGCAGCACGTGCCCACGCCGGAGGGCGTGGAGGTGCGCGGCTACCACAAGCCCATCATGCTGGCGGGCGGCCTGGGCAACATCCGCGCGGGCCACGTGAAGAAGGCCCCGCTGCGGGCGGGCGACAAGCTCATCGTGCTGGGCGGCCCGGCGATGCTCATCGGCCTGGGCGGCGGCGCGGCGTCCTCCATGGCGCAGGGCGCGAGCGCGGCGGACCTCGACTTCGCCTCCGTGCAGCGGGACAACGCGGAGATGGAGCGCCGCTGCCAGGAGGTCATCGACCAGTGCTGGATGCTGGGCGAGCAGAACCCCGTGCGCTCCATCCACGACGTGGGCGCGGGCGGCCTGTCCAACGCGCTGCCGGAGCTGGCGCACGACAACGACCTGGGCGGCCGGCTGGAGCTGCGGGAGGTGCCCAACGACGAGCCGGGCATGTCCCCGGTCGAGATCTGGTGCAACGAGGCGCAGGAGCGCTACGTGCTGGGCGTGGCGCCGGAGGACCTGCCGCGCTTCGCCGCGCTGTGCGAGCGCGAGCGCGCCCCCTTCGCCGTGCTGGGCGAGGCCACCGCGGAGCAGGTGCTCACGCTCACGGACCGCGAGCTGGGGGACACGCCCATCGCGCTGCCCATGGACGTCCTCTTCGGCAAGGCGCCGCGCATGCACCGCGAGGGCGTGTCGCGCCCGCTGGAGCACGCGCCGCTGAGCCTCCCGTCCGACCTGAAGGCCCTGGCGCACGCGGTGCTGTCGCACCCGACGGTGGCGGACAAGTCGTTCCTCATCACCATCGGCGACCGCTCCGTGGGCGGCCACACGGCGCGCGACCAGATGGTGGGCCCGTGGCAGGTGCCGGTGGCGGACTGCGCGGTGACGCTGTCCTCGCTGATGTCCACCACGGGCGAGGCCATGGCGCTGGGCGAGCGCACCCCGGTGGCGCTGGTGGACGCGGCCGCCTCCGCGCGCATGGCGGTGGGCGAGGCGCTCACCAACCTCGCCGCGGCGCGCATTGAGAAGCTGTCGGACGTGAAGCTGTCCGCGAACTGGATGGCGGCGGCGGGCAGCCCCGGCGAGGACGCGAACCTCTACGCCGCGGTGCACGCGGTGGGCATGGAGCTGTGCCCCGCGCTGGGCCTCGCCATCCCGGTGGGCAAGGACTCCATGTCCATGCGCACGCAGTGGCAGGAGGACGGCCAGCAGAAGGCGGTGACGGCGCCCCTGTCGCTGATCATCACCGCGTTCGCGCCGGTGCTGGACGCGCGCGTCACGCTGACGCCGCAGCCTGTGGACGTGGCGGCAGACACGCGCCTGCTGCTCCTGGACGTGGCGAAGGGCCGGCAGCGGCTGGGCGCGTCCGTGCTGGCGCAGGTGCACCAGCAGGTGGGCCCCGAGTGCCCGGACGTGGATGACCCGGCGGCGCTGAAGGGCTTCTTCGCGGCGGTGCAGGAGCTCCAGGCGGCGGGCGTGCTGCTCGCGTACCACGACCGCTCCGACGGCGGCCTCTGGGCCACGCTCGCGGAGATGGCCTTCGCGGGCCACTGCGGCCTGGACGTGGACCTGGCCTCGCTGGGCGGCGACGCGGTGGCGGCCCTCTTCAACGAGGAGCTGGGCGCGGTGGTGCAGGTGCGCGCGGCCGACGTGGCGCGCGTGCGCGAGGCGCTCGCCCGCCACGGCCTGGGCGCGCACGTCCACGAGCTGGGGCGGCCCACGCCCGCGCAGGTTGTGCGCGTGCGGCGCGGCGGCCGGGAGCTGCTCGCGGAGGAGACGGTGGCGCTCAAGCGCACCTGGTCCCGCGTGAGCTACGAGATCCAGAAGCTGCGCGACAACCCCACCTGCGCCGAGGAGGAGTACGCCGCGAAGTGCGACGCGGGCGACCCGGGCCTGTCGCCCAGGCTCACGTTCGATCCGGCGGTGGACGTGGCGGCGCCGTACCTCGCCAGGGGGGCGCGGCCCCGCGTGGCGGTGCTGCGCGAGCAGGGCGTCAACAGCCAGCAGGAGATGGCGGCGGCGTTCACTCGCGCGGGCTTCACCGCGGTGGACGTGCACATGAGCGACCTGCTGTCGGGCCGCGTGTCGCTGAGGGACTTCCACGGCGTGATGGCGTGCGGCGGCTTCAGCTACGGCGACGTGCTGGGCGCGGGCGGTGGATGGGCCAGGTCCATCCTCTTCAACCCGCGTACGCGCGACGCCTTCTCCGAGTTCTTCGCGCGGCCGGACAGCTTCGGCCTGGGCGCGTGCAACGGCTGCCAGATGTTCGCGCAGCTGCGCGAGCTCATCCCCGGCGCGGAGGGCTGGCCGCGCTTCGTGCGCAACGCGTCCGAGCAGTTCGAGGCCCGCCTGGGCACCGTTGAGATCGCGCCGTCGCCGTCCCTCTTCTACCGGGGCATGGAGGGCAGCCGGATGCTCATCGTCGTGTCGCACGGCGAGGGGCGGGCGGAGTTCGCCGACACGGAGGCCGCCGCGCGCTTCAACGCCTCCGGGCTGGTGACGACGCGCTGGGTGGACAACCGGGGCCAGGTGGCGACGCGGTACCCGGCCAACCCCAACGGCTCGCCGCATGGCATCGCCGGCGTCACCACGAAGGACGGGCGCTTCACCATCACCATGCCGCACCCGGAGCGCGTGCACCGCACCGTGCAGCACTCCTGGCACCCGGCGGAGTGGGGCGAGGACGGCCCCTGGATGCGCATGTTCCGCAACGCCCGCGTCACCCTGGGCTGAGGGTGACGCGGGCCTCGCGTCACTTGAGGAAGGCGTCCCTCACGGCGTCCAGCAGCGGGTTGGCGCCCGTCGCGGGGTCGGTGCACCCCTGGTTGACGGTCCAGATGATGGTGCCGCCGTAGCCCTCCTGCTTCACGAACGCGCCCTTCGCGGCGATGGCCCGGGGGCCGTCATAGGAGATCCACCGCACCGTGCCGTCCTCGATGGGCGTGTTCGGCGGGAAGGTGACGTAGTCGGCCTGGGCCGCGTCGTCCCACTGGGCGGTCCCCCACGGCGAGTACTCGAGGATCTTCTTGTACGTGAACGAGTTGTCGCCGCCCACGTAGTCGGACCAGTCCGTGAAGGGCTGGTAGGGGCCGGTGATGTGGCGCCACGCCACGCCGTAGAAGGGGATGCCCATGCCCAGCTTCGCCTTGGGGATGCCCGCCTGCACCCACAGCGCCAGGCTGGAGCTGACGGACGAGGGGTGCAGCCCCTGCTCGCCTCGCAGCGCGGACGTGTGCCAGGACAGCCAGCCGTCCCAGGGCCCGACCATCTGGTAGGTCATGACGTTCACCTGATCCAGGTACTGGGCGAGCTGCGCGAACCACGGGTCCGCGTCCTCCGGGAAGTTGGTGTTGATCCAATGGATGGGGAACGTGAGGATCAACCCCGGGCGAGCGCTGCGCAGGGCCTGGACCAGGGCCAGCAGCTTCGGCCGGTCCTGCGGCTCCACGGGCTCCCAGTCCAGGTCCAGCCCGTCGTAGCCGAAGTCGTCCACCGCCTTCAGCAGCGCCTGGACGAACTTCGCGCGGTTCGCGTCGGACGCGGCGCCCACCCAGCCGTCATGCTCGCCGGAGCCACCCACCATGATCAGCGCCTTGCGGCCCGCGGCGTGCGCGCGCTGTGAGAGCGTGCGGGCGATCTGCGGCCCCTGGTCGTTGTCGAACTGCGTGCTCAGCGTGCCGTCCGGCCTCGGCGTGGCGCGGCCGACCATCAGGTGGGTGATGGCGCTGAAGTCCACCTTGTCCGGAGGGTAGAGGTCCGTGTTCCAGCCCGTGTAGTAGCCCGACACCCACTTGCCCGAGCCTGGGTTCGTGTCGGGCTGGACCTGGATGACGGCCCTCGCCACCTGTCGCGGCTCCGCGTGGCTCCGCGCGGCCACGCGGTAGGTCCCCGGCGCCGCGGGCGCGGTGTAGACCCCCGCGGCCGTGATGGTGCCCCCCGTCCCGGGCGGCTCGACGCTCCACTCCACCGCGGTGTCGCTCGTCCCGGTCACGGTGGCGGTGAACGCCTTGGAGGCACCGGGCGCCAGCACGGCGCTCTCCGGGCTCACGGTGATGTGCACATCCTCCGGGGGCACGTCCCGGTGCGCGATGCCGATGTCGTCGAAGAAGAGCATCGGCAGCGCGCGCCCCCGGCCCTCCTGGAGCCAGAGGCCGTTGATCCGCGTCCGGCCTCCGGACAGGAGCTGCTCGAGCGGCACCCGGCACGTGGTCCAGCGCCCGGCGCGGATGGCGCCGCCCTCGCAGGTGGGGCCCAGGAGAACGCCGATGGGCTGCTCGGTGCCGATGACCGCGCGCACGCGCACCGGCGCGTCATCGCCCGCGGTCCCTCCGTGCACCTTCAGCACCAGCATGTCCCCGGGCTCCACGTCGTAGCCCGGGTGCGCGAAGTACAGCGCATCCCAGGGCCCCATCTTCACGGAGATGGAGTAGGTGCCGGAGGCGACGGGATCCGTGGCGCTCAGCGAGTGAGGACCCCAGGAGTAGTCCAGCCAGGGAGGCTCCAACTGGTCGCGGTAGAGCCACGTCGTGGCTCCGAGCTCCGAGCCCTCAAGTCCAGGGGACGGGGGCGTTCGTGGCTCACTGGGAGGAGTCGCCAGCGCCAGCCCCGTGAACACCACGAGGGCCAGCATGACGGGCGACCACTGTCTGAACGAGCTTCGCATGGCACTCCCTCGGAACGTGAGCGCTCGCGCTCACACCGCGCCGGGATGGCGGGTGCCATGAGATTCGGGACGGGGGCATCGCCAGTCACCCCACCCGGAAGGAGGGGCGGGATGGCCCGTGATGACAGCCTATGGGAGGAAGGCCGCCCTCACCGCGTCCAGCAGTGGATTGGCGCCGGACTCAGGGTCGATGCATCCCTGGTTGAGTGTCCAGAGGATGGTGCCGCCGTAACCTTCCTGCTTCACGAACGCGGCCTTGGCGGCGATGGCCTGCGGGCTGTCGTAGGAGATCCACGTCACGGTGCCGTCCTCCACCTGCTTGTCCGGCGCGAACGTCACGTAGCTGGCCTGGGCCTTCTCATCCCACTGGTACTTTCCCTGCTTCGAATAGCGGAGGATCTTCTTGTACGTGAACGAGTTGTCGCCGCCCACGTAGTCGGACCAGTGCGTGAAGGGTTGGTAGGGCCCGGTGATGTGGCGCCACGCGAGCCCGTAGAAGGGGATGCCGAGGCCCAGCTTCGCCTTGGGGATGCCCGCCTTCACCCACAGCGCCAGGCTGGAGGAGATGGACGTGGGGTGCGGCCCCTGCTCGCCGCGCAGCGCGGACGTGTGCCAGGACCTCCAGCCATCCCACGCGCCGATCATCTCGTAGGACATCAGGTTCATCTGGTCGAAGGACGTCGCCAGCTCCGCGAACCAGGGGTCCGCGTCCGTGGGGAAGTTGGTGTTGATCCAGTGGAGGGGGAACGTGAGGAGCAGCTTCGGCCGCGCCTCGCGCAGGGCCTTCGCCAGGGCCAGCAGCTTCGGTCGGTCCTCCTTCTCCACGGGCTCCCAGTCCAGGTCCAGCCCGTCGTAGCCGAAGTCGTCCACCGCCTTCAGCAGCGCGCGGACGAACCTCGCGCGGTTCGCGTCGGACGCGGCGCCCACCCAGCCGTCGTGCTCGCCGGAGCCGCCCACCATGATCAGCGCCTTGCGGCCCGCTTCATGCGCGCGCTTCGACAGCGTGCGGGCGATCTCCGGCCCCCGGTCGTTGTCGAACTGGGTGCTCAGCGTGCCGTCCGCCCTGGGCGTGGCGCGGCCCACGAGGATGTGCGTGAGCGCGCTGAAGTCCACCTTCTCCGGCGGATAGTCGTCCGCGTTCCAGCCCGTGTAATAGCCAGACACCCACTTGCCGCCCTGGCCCGGTGCGCTCCTCGGGGGCGGCGGCGCGCCCACCCCCGCGCTGGCCACGGCCACCTGGCTCGGCTCCGCCTTGCTCCGCTGCTCGATGCCGATGTCGTCGAAGGAGAGCGGCGGCAGCGCCTTGCCGCTGTCCTCCTGGAGCCACAGGCCGGTGATGCGCGAGCGACCCGCGGGCAGCAGCTTCGCCAGCGACACGCGACAGGAGGTCCACCTCCGGGCCGGGATGGCGCCGCCCTCGCAGGTGGGGCCCAGGGGCACGCCCACGGGCTGCTCGGTGCCGATGACGACGCGCGCGCGCACCGCCGCGTTCGCGCCGTCCTTCCCGCCGTTCACCCTCAGCACCAGCGTGTCGTCCGGGGACACGTCGAAGCCCGGGTGGCCGAAGTACAGCGCCTCCCACGGGCCCAGCGTCACGGAGATGGCGTGGCGGCCCTGGGCCCCCGCCACGCGGGCGTTCATCGCGTGCGCGCCCGCCCACGTCAGGTCCTCCCAGGGCGCGGCCAGCCGGTCCTGATAGAGCCACGTCACCCGGGGTGGCGGGGAGGCGGTGACCTTCGGGGGCGGGGCCCCCTGGGCCGCGCTCCCCAGCAGCAGCGCGGTGAGCAGCACCCGGAGTCCGGCGGGAGGTCGTCGCATGGTCGCCCATCCTCGCAGAGGAGGGGAGCCGCGTCCTGCTCCGCGCCCTGCTTCAGGCCCGGACCAGCTCGATGGGGCTGCCTTCGGGGACGTGCTTCATCGCCACGGAGTTCATGCAGTAGCGCAGCCCCGTGGGTGGCGGGCCGTCCGGGAACACGTGGCCCAGGTGGCCGTCGCAGCGCGCGCAGCGCACCTCGGTGCGGATCATGCCGTGCGACACGTCGCGGATCTCCGTGACGGAGTCCTCCGACAGCGTCTGGGTGAAGGACGGCCAGCCGGTGCCGGACTCGAACTTCGTCCCGGCCTTGAAGAGCGGGTTGTTGCAGCCCGCGCACACGTAGGTGCCCGGCGTCTTGGTGCCGAGGAAGCAGCCCGTCCCCGGGTACTCGGTGCCGTGCTGCCGCAGCACCTGGAACTCCTCGGGGGTGAGGCGCTTGCGCCACTCGTCGTCGGAAAGAATGAGCTTGTCCGCCATGGGTCCTCCTCCACGTTTCGGGCCCGGGGCCCGGAGCACGACGTTGGATGCACCACCCGCCGCCGCGTCGCACCGTATACCAGGGAGGCAGGCAGGGGGCCGGCACCCCAACCGTCTTCCGCGCGACACGGCGGCCCCCGCGGACGATGGGTGGGATGGCCGTGCCTCGGTTGTACTTCTCCGGGACGCGGGTCGCGCGTCACCAGGAGGCCTGCCCATGCGGATTTCGGAGCTGATGCAGAGAGACGTGAAGACCATCGACGCGGATGAGTGTCTGCGCTCGGCCGCCGAGCGGCTGGACACCGCCATCCTGGGCGCGCTGCCCGTCACCGAGCACGGCCGGGTGGTGGGCCTGCTCACCGACTCCGAGCTCTTCCTGTGCTCCACCGTCCACGGGCACGACCCCGACGTCACCCCCGTGCGCGAGGCGATGACGGCGCCGCTCGTCACCTGCCCGGAGGACGCGCCGCTGGAGACCTGCGAGCGCCTGATGGAGGAGCACCACGTGAACCGCCTGGTCGTCGTGGACGCCGAGAACCACGCGGTGGGGCTCCTCGGCCTGGACGACGTCTCCTCCGAGCCGCTCAAGCTGCTGCGGCCCGGCGAGCCGCTGGAGCACCTGAGCCTCTACTCCTGAGCCGCCAGGGGCCCGGCGCCCCCTTCCGCGCGTGGGGAGGGCGCACCGGGCCTCGTGTCCTGACGCTCAGCCCGCCACGGCGGGCTGGCACGCGGCGGCCAGCCACGCGACGGCGTCATCCCAGGGCAGGTCGCGCTGGGAGCCATCGCGCATGCGCAGGCGCGCGCCCCTCGACTCCACCTCGCGGCCACCCACCACCGCGAGGAAGGGCACGCCGTCCTCGTGCGAGCCCAGGACCTTCTTCGACAGGGACTCGTCCCGCACGTCCGCCCGGGCGCGGCAGCCCGCGAGCCGCAGCCGCGCGGCCAGGGCTTCCGCGTACGCGGCGGCCCCCTCGCCCACGGAGGCCACCACCACCTGCTCGGGCGCGAGCCACGCCGGGAGCGCGCCCTCGTGGTGCTCCAGCAGCACGCCGATGAAGCGCTCCAGGCTGCCGAACAGCGCGCGGTGAAGCATCACCGGGCGCAGGCGCTCTCCGGACGCCCCGACGTAGTGCAGGTCGAAGCGCTCCGGCAGCACCAGGTCCAACTGGATCGTGCCGCACTGCCACGCGCGGCCCAGCCGGTCCTTCAGCACGAACTCCAGCTTGGGCCCGTAGAAGGCGCCCTGGCCGGGCTGGTCCTCGTACCGGAGGCCCGCCTGCCGCGCCGCGGACTGGAGCCACGCCTCCGCCTGGTCCCAGAGCGCGTCACCGCCGGCGCGCAGCGCCGGACGGCTGGAGAAGGCCACCTGCACGTCGTCGAAGCCGAAGCCCGCGTAGAACGCCTTGAGCGAGCGCACGAAGCGGATCACCTCCGCCTCCACCTGCTCCGCCGCGCAGAAGATGTGGCCGTCGTCCTGCGTGAACTGGCGCAGGCGGAACAGCCCGTGCAGCGCGCCGCTGGGCTCGCTGCGGTGCACCAGCCCGAACTCCCCCAGGCGCAGGGGCAGGTCGCGGTGGCTGGGGTTCATGCGCTGCACGAGCTGGATGTGGCCGGGGCAGCTCACCGGCTTGAGCGCCAGGTGCCGCTCGCCCTCGGGCAGGCAGAACATGTTCTCGCGGAAGTTCTCCCAGTGGCCGCTCTGCTCCCAGAGCGGCTGGGCGTAGAGCTGCGGCGTCCGGACCTCCCGGTAGCCCTCGTCGCGCATGCGCTGGCGGACGTGGTCTTCCAGGAGCCGGTACAGCATCAGCCCGCGCGGGTGCCAGAACACCATGCCCGGGGCCTCCTCCTGGAGGTGGAAGAGGTCCAGGCGCTGGCCCAGCGCGCGGTGGTCGTGTTCATCGAGCATCGTCGTCTCCGTGTGTCGGTCGGGATGAAGCAGCCGGGGCCGGACACGGGGCGTGTGAGGTTGCACGGTCGCCCCGGCCGGAACTCGGCGGGGCGGGAAACCGTGCGCTCGTCAGGCCACCGACACGCGCACCGGACCCACGCCCGCCGAGGCGGTGGTGGTCTGGGTCGCGGTGGTGGTGATGACGAGGCTCACGCGACAACAAGTGCTCCCGAAGGCACGCAAAGTCAAGCCGCGCTCCGGGACAGGGGGCGTCAGCCCAGCAGGGCCAGCAGGCCGGCGAGGCCGACGAACAGGTAGAAGAGCGACTCGCCCGCGATGAGGCCGCCGCCCACCAGCGACATGGTGCTCATGTCCTCCGGCAGCACCGCCTCCCCGGGGGCGGGCGCCTTCCGCACGCGCTTGGACACGGTGTTGAAGACGGACGTGAGGATGCCGCCCGTGCCGAACCAGAGGGTCGCCGGCAGCGCGATGAAGCCGCCGAACGCGGTCGCGTAGGGGCTGGCCAGCACCAGCGAGTCCATCACCCAGCCCACGCCGAAGCCCGTGCGCGAGCCCTGCACGAAGCGCAGGTAGGCGGGGTTGCGGCGGACCACCTTGCGGATGACCTCCAGCGTGAAGCCGATGCACAGGCCCACGAGCAGCGCCTTCACCTTGTGGTCCGACAGCGCGCCCAGGTCGCGGATGGCGCCCACGAACTTGTACGTCATCGCGGAGCCCCACTGGCCCACCTTCACGTCCGGGTGGTCCAGCTGGTTGACGGACAGCACGGGGTACGCGCCCATGAACACGCGCGCCAGCACCACGCACAGCACCGCGCCCATGAAGATGCCCAGCACCTGGTAGCGGAACTGCACCACGCGGTTGGTGCCCAGGCGCCACCCGGTGGAGCGGTCCTGCTGCATGTCGCAGCCCACCGACGTGGAGATGAGCAGGATGGAGGACGCCATCAGGCCCACCAGCGGATCCTTCAGGCCCAGCAGCGACATCAGCAGCACGGACATCACGAAGGCGCTGGAGATGGGGTTGTTGTCGCTGATGCCATAGGCGATGCCGTTGATGAGCACGAACAGGAGCGACAGCGCGAGCCCGAAGACGATGAAGCCCGCGGGCTGGTGCAGCACCTGCGTGGCCACCGCGACGACGGCCGCGCCCCAGCCCACCACCCAGGCGATGAGCCGGGGCACGTTGACCTTCTTCCACGCGGGCTCGGTGTCCGCCGGCGCCTGCGCGCGGCCCCGGATGCGGTCCACCGCCTGCACCGCGAGCAGCGCCAGGTCCACCAGCGCCGCGCCGCAGATCATCGCCAGCGAGACGAGGAAGCCGATCTTCCGGTACGGATCCTGCGGCCCCAGCCACCCGATGCGCTGGAGGTACGGCGTGATGGCGAAGCCGACGAGCCCCATGACCATGGCGGGCACCGTGATGCGGCTGCCCACCACCATGCCGGCGCCCACCGTGGAGCTGCTCACGCTCAGCGCGGCGATGGCCGCCACCTTCTCCGTGAGCCACGCGGCCAGGATGCCCAGGCCGGTGCCGCCGCCCAGCTTCGCGATGGAGGCCTTGAGCAGGCGCTTGTCCGTGAGCGCGCGCAGGATGTTGGCCACCGCGTAGCCGGACGGGTAGTCCAGCTGGAGCCGGTCCACGAGGAGCGGCGTGTAGAGCATGCCCACGCCCACGCCGAACATGCCCACGCACCCGACGAAGAGCATCAGCTGCCACGCGGGCGGCTGGGGCATGCCCAGCCACACCATGGACTGGATGAGCACGGACATGGCGCACAGCGAGGCCACCGACGCGGCCATCGTCTGCATGTAGTTGGCGCCGTGCTTGCCCTCCGCGCCGTAGCCGTAGGTGACGACGCTGCCGAGGATGCCGGACAGCACCTGGCTGGCGACGAAGAAGCCCAGGCTGAAGTTCATGTACGACGCGGCCACGCCGCCCAGCGGGCCCAGGAAGAAGATGGCCACCGACGCGAGCAGCAGGTGGTACTTCCACGTGCCCACCGCGGGCAGGAAGCGGAAGCGCGGCGCGACGGCGTCGGGCACGGAGGACAGGGGGGCGGAAGGCTCCGGCGGGAGCGGCTCGGCGGGGTGGGCCATGGGTGTAGGGGAGGGTACCGGCCCCGCCCGGGAGCCACAACCCGCCAGGACGCGAGCGGCCCGGCGGCCGGTCGCAAGCGCAGGCCCTTGCGAAGGCCCGGGCGCCATGCGAGTCCGCACGCATGCGATTCACCCTGCACCGCGGCGTGAGCCTGGCCGTCCTCGCCTCCGCCCGCACGGAGGCCGACCACCACGAGGACCTGGGGTGCAGCATCCAGGGCCCGACCGCGCGCCCGGTGCGCCGCGCGCAGGTGCCGCTGAAGCGCCACATCGCCGCGCTGGGCCGCGACGGCGCGCTGCGCGAGGCGGACGCGCTCATCCGCTGGCTGGAGGACACGCCCCGCTACGCCGCGCTCTGCCAGGGCGCGAAGCGGCGCATGGGCCGGCGCGTGCTGCGCGAGGACGTCCTCTTCCCGGATCCGCTGCGCCACCGGCCGCGCGTGCTGCACCTGCGCCAGGGCTCGCTGGGGCTGGACGTGCCGGTGCGCGCGAGGGACTGGCCGGCCGTGGCGGACCTGTTCGCGTCGCTCGCCCGGGGCGCGACGCGCGAGGAGCTGCGCGCGCTGGCCGCCGCGCCCGTCGTGGACGGGCTGCTCGGGGACCTGTCGCAGGCCGGCTGGCTCGTGCGCCATGCGGGGCCGGTGGCCGTGCCGGGGCCGGGCGCCCTCTTCGTGGGGCACAACACGGTGCTGGTGTCGGGCAGGGAGGGGCGCGTGCTGGTGGACCCGTACTTCCGCCCCATGGGCGAGCTGGACCTGCCCGGCTACGGCGCGTTGCAGGCCGGGGACCTGGGCCGCGTGGACGCGGTGGTCATCACCCACTCGCATGGCGACCACTTCCACCTGGGCTCGCTGCTGCCCCTGCCTCGCGACACGCGCATCTTCGTGCCGGCGGTGGCGCGCGAGAGCCTGTTCTCCACGGACTGCGCGCTGCGGCTGACGCAGCTGGGCTTCACGCGCGTGGAGCCCCTGCGCTGGGGCGAGACGCGGCGGGTGGGCGACGTGACGGTGCACGCGCTGCCCTTCCACGGCGAGCAGCCCACCGACGGCGAGGGGCCCCACCCGGACCTCTTCAACGAGGGCAACACCTGGCTGGTGCGCTCGAAGGACTTCTCCGCCGCCTTCTTCGCGGACGCGGGCCACGACGTGCGCGGGGACATGGCCGCGGTGTGCCGCCGCGTGCGCCAGCAGCAGGGGCCGGTGGACGTGCTCTTGTGCGGCGTGCGCGGCTTCCGGCTGCCGCCCATCTTCTTCGGCTTCACCACGCTGGATGCGTTCCTGGTCAACGTGCCACGCGACGCGCTCACCACGCCGCAGCGCCTGATGGCGGGGCCGGAGGAGGCGCTGCGCTACGGCGCGCTCCTGGGCGCGCGCTACGTGGTGCCCTGCGCGGACGGCGGCGCCCCCTGGTACTGGCGCGAGGGCATGGGGCCTCGCTACGCCGGCTATCCGGGCGAGCCCGTCGCGGGCGCGAGCCAGATGGACGAGAACCCGGACGCGGATCCGTATCCGGAGCGGCTGGCCCAGGTGCGCGAGGAGCAGGGCGAGGGGCCGCGAGCGCTCCTCCTGCGGCCCGGCGAGGCCCTGCGCTGGCGGGGCGCGCGCGCTCCGGAGGTGCTGCGCACGCCGGGCTTCGAGTGGCCCTTCGGGAGCTGGCGCGAGGCCGGGCCTCAGCCGCGCAGGGCCTCGCGGCCGCGCCAGAGGGCCACCAGGTAGAGCGCGGCCAGCGCGGCGAGGCACGCGAGGCCCACGTTCACGTTCCAGCGGATGACGCGGCTGATGTTCCAGCCGTACACGTCCACCAGGGCGCTGGGGTCGCTCAGGCCCGCGCCCTCGATGCGGCCGAAGGGGATGCGGTCCACGTGGGTGCGCGCGCTCCACCACAGCTCGAAGCTGTCCATGAGCGCCGCCGCGCCGATGACGACGAAGCCCCAGCGGAGCTGATGCCGGTGGAGGTAGTGGCCCGGCGGCACGAAGAACGTGGCCATCAGCAGGGTGCCCAGCACCATCAGGCCCGCGTCGCCGCCGAAGTAGATGAGGGCGCGGGCCTGGTCATGGGGGAGGCCGAACCTGCCCACCCCGAGCGTCGCGAGCAGCACCGCGCCCACGCCCATCCACGCCCACCGCTGGCGCTTCCAGCCCCGCCACACGAGCGCGCCCAGCAGGCCCGCCAGCAGGAGGACCATGAACGTCGAGCGTTCCTCCGAGACGTGGGTCACCCACAGGGTGGGCGTGGCGCTGTAGCCGCAGAACCAGGCGGTGACGGCGTGCCCCAGCTCATGCACCGGCATGGTGAGGAAGGTGCGGAGCAGGAAATGGAAGGGGGGCGACTGGACCGCGAACCACGCTCCGACGAGCGCCAGGGGGAGCACCGCCAGCCGCAGCCGCGCCTCCAGGGCGCCGGCGCTCAGCCCGTCGCCGTGGTGGAAGGTGATGCCCTCCGTCGCCGCGTCCGCCGCGGGCTGCGCCGCCATCAGGGGTGGCACGAACGTGGGGGCGCTGTGGGCCTCCAGCGCCTCGCGCAGCGCGGCCCGCTGATCCTCGGCCTCGCGCCGGGCCGCCTCTCCGGCCTCGCGGTCGCGGACCTCCGCCAGACGGGTGGCGGCGCGTGCTTCCGCTCGCAGGTAGATGACGCCGCACGCCGGGCACTCGGGCCCCGCCACGCGGGGGGCGCCACAGCGGGGGCAGGAGTCAGGCGGAGGGCTCACGGGAGCCACACTCTAGGTGCGCCGCGAGCGGGACGAAAATCGCGCCGCCGGGGACCCGCGAGGCTCCCGGCGGCGGAGGGCTCGAAGCCGTAGTCGCTGCTGTAGTCCGTGTTGAACAGGTCGATGACCGTGGCGCCCCAGGGGCGCACCCTGATGACGATGCTCGTCCCGCGGAAGCGCGTGACGTTGTAAACACGGACACCACGGCGCTTCGACGACGGCGGCCCCCTCGTGCTGCGACGCTGCCAATCCCTCGCGCGACGGTGGCCCGCCCGGCTCCCGAGGCGCGGCGCCCGGTGCTTCGCGACCGCGAGCCAGGGATTGCGACGTACCGGGTTCCGGCCAGCGCCCGGCCATGACCTCGCGCGCTACGTCGCGGGACGCGGCTTGACGTCCCCGGCCTCCAGCGCCCATGTCGTGCCATGGCCGGAGAGCTGGATGCCCGCACCCGAGGCAGGACCGCGCGAGGACGTCTGCGCGCCCTGGACGCATACCTGTGCCAGTTCGAGGCCACGCTCCTCACGCGCGCGGACGGTCCCTGGGCCCGCGCCGTCTTCGTGGACGTGGGCTTCGGCGAGCACCCGTGGACCACGCTGGAGAGCGCCACCGCCTTCCGCGCGCTGCACCCGGAGCTGTCCGTGGTGGGCGTGGAGCTGGAGCCGGAGCGCGCCGCGGCCGCCGCCCGCAGTCACGCGGCGCCGCGCACGCACTTCCGCGAGGGTGGCTTCGCGCTCCCGCTGTCACCCGATGAGCCCGCCCGCCTGGTGCGCGCCATGAACCTCCTGCGCCAGGGGCCGCCGGAGCGCATCCCGGAGGCCCACCGCGCGATGTCGCGGCGGCTCCTGCCCGGCGGGCTGCTCGTGGAGGGCTCGTCCGACACGGACGGCGCGGTGCTGGTGGCCCACCTGCTGCGCCGGACGCCGGACCCAGAGGACCCCGCGCGCGAGGGCCTCCTCTTCCACACCGACTTCTCCCGGGGCTTCGCGCCCTGGCTGCTGCGCGACTGGCTGCCCCGCGACCTGCGCCGCCGCGTCCGTCCTGGCGAACCCATGCACGCCTTCTTCCAGGCATGGGAGGCGGCATGGAAGGCCGCGCGCGAGCAGGGCCACACCGCGCCCCCGGACGCGTTCGCGGAGTCCGTCCTGCGGCTCGCGGAGCTGACGCCTGGGGTCTCCACGGACGCGTGGCTGCTCACCCGGGGCTGTCTGCGCTGGACCCCGCCCGGCGGCACGCCCGCGTGAGCCCGGTCACTCCTGGGAGCTGCAATCGTCCGGGGGCCAATCCCACGCGCGGCCGGAAAAAGGTATTCTCCCGGGAATCGGGCTTCCGGCGCCCCCCGAACCGCTGGGAGCAGACGGCTCGACATGACCAGGCACCTTCTGATGCTTCTTGCCGCGGGGCTGATGGCCAGCACCGCTGTCGCCGGCCCGTTGACTCCCGACCTCGGGGGCGGTCGTCTCGCCCAGCGCCCCCACCGCCAATCCCGTCGTTCCTCCGCGCGCTCGCGCCGCGAGGCCGACACCGCGAAACTGGAGCATGAGATGGAAGAGGCCGCTTACTCCGATGAGGCCTCCGCGGCCGTCATCGCGGCCCGGCCCCCCGCGTTGCTGTTCTCCGCCAACTTCTACGGCACCCTGGCCGCCGCCCGCTGCCTGGGCCGCCACGGCGTGGACGTGACGGTGGCGGACACCGGCCGGTTGGGGCCGGCCAGCTACTCGCGCTTCGTCAGCCGCCGCGTGCAGTGCCCGCCGGAGTCCCAGCCGGAGGCCTTCCTCCAGTGGCTGGTGGACTTCGGCCTGCGCGAGCCCGTCAAGCACGTGCTCTACCCGACGAGCGACGAGCTGGCGTGGCTCATCTCCGCGCACCGCTCCAAGCTGGAGGACCTCTTCCACCTCTACGACCCGGGCGTGGAGGCGGTGTACGGCCTGCTCAACAAGCGCCGCCTCTACGAGGTGGGGACCGAGGTGGGCCTGAAGCTGCCGCGCACCTGGTTCCCCCAGTCGGAGGAGGACCTGGAGCAGGTGCGCCGCGAGGCGCGCTTCCCGGTGCTGCTCAAGCCCACCACGCAGATCCTCCACGCCACGCACCGCAAGGGCCAGCCGGTGTCCTCCCCGGAAGACCTGGCGCGCGAGTACCGCGAGTTCGCGCGCGACACCTACGCGCCCATGCTCGTGAAGTTCGACCCGGCGGTGGTGAACCCCATGGTGCAGGAGTTCCACCCGGAGGCCGCGGAGGGCATCTACAGCCTCTCCGGCTTCGTGGACGACTCCGGCGAGCTCTTCGAGGCCCGCGCCGCGATGAAGGTCCTCCAGCGCCCGCGCCGCCTGGGCGTGGGCGTCTGCTTCGAGTCCGCGCCGCTGCGCCCGGACCTCGTCGCCGGCCTCACCCGGCTGTGCAAGAAGCTGGGCTACCACGGCGTCTTCGAGGTGGAGTTCATCCAGACGCAGGACTCGTACCTCCTCATCGACTTCAACCCGCGCTTCTACGGGCAGATGGGCTTCGACATCGCGCGGGGGCTGCCCCTGCCGCTGCTCGCCTACCACGCGGCCATCGGGGACCGGGACGCGCTCACCCGCGCGGTGGAGGACGCGCGCGACGCCTGCGCCGAGCACGAGGACGCGGTGTTCTGCAACCGCATCGCGCTGGAGATGCTGCTCAACCTCCAGCGGATGTCCGGCGCGCTGCCGGCGGACGAGGCCCGGCAGTGGCGGCAGTGGTTCAACACCCACAAGGAGACGGCGGTGGATCCGCTCATCGACCGGGACGACATGATGCCCGCGGCGGTGGAGCTGGCCACCATCTCCTACGGCGCCGCGCGCCACCCCCGCGCCTTCCTGCGGATGATGGTGCTCAACCGCTGAAGCGCCGTCAGCCCGCGGCGCGAGGCGCCTCGGGGACCGGGTCGTCGAAGGTGATCAGGTCCTCGTGCGTCTCCGCCCGGCGCAGGCGCCGCACCTGCCCGCCGTCCACGGCCACGATGGCCGGCTGCGGGAAGGAGAAGGACGTGCCGAAGGGCACGAAGTACGCGCCCGCGTCCATGATGGCCAGCGTGTCGCCCACCTTCAGCTCCGGCAACCGCACCGCGTGGTACAGCGTGTCGGCCGGCGTGCAGATGGGGCCCACCACCGTGTACGCGCGGCGCGACGGCGCGGACGGCTGCTCCACGTGGAAGAGCTGGTGGTACTCGTTGCGCACGCACTCGGCGTGGTTGATGCCCATGTCGAGCACCGCCCACGTGCGCTCGCCGCCCTCCTTGAGCGCGTGCACGCGGCCCAACAGCAGCTGCGTGTTGCCCGTCATCGCGCGGCCCGGCTCCAGGAAGATGCGCGGGCGCGCGCGGCCCCGCTTCGCGTAGTGCGCCTCCACCTGGGACACCACCTTCGCCACGTACCGCTCGATGGAGAGCGCCGCCGCGAAGTCCGGCGCGGGCAGGTCGCGCTGGAAGGTGAGGTTGAGCCGCCAGTCCCTCTGCTCGATGTGCTCCACCGTCGGCGTGCAGAGGCTGCCGCCCAGGTCCAGCACCTCCAGGTCCAGCCCCAGCTCGCGGTGCAGCTCGTCCGCGAAGTCCAGCACCGCGCCGACGAAGCCCTCCAGCTCCGCCTCCGTGCGGATCAGCTCACCGCGGTGCGCGTGCAGGCCCACCACGTCCAGGTTGCCCAGGGCCAGCGCCTGCCGGTACGCGGCCAGCGCCTGCCCCCCCGCGATGGGCGTGCCGAACTGCGACGTCCAGCCCGACAGCGTCGTCACCCGCACGGCCACGCGCGGGCGCTTGCCGGCTTCCGCCGCGTGGCGGGAGAAGACGTCCAGCTCCTCGCGGTGGTTCGCGGCCAGGAGGCCAATGCCCCGGGTGATGGACTCGCGGATGGACGCGTCCGACTTCACCGGGCCGTTGTAGACGATGCGCTCCGGCGCCACGCCCAGCTTGAGCGCGAGCCACAGCTCGTAGGCGGAGATGACCTCCGCGCCCACGCCCCGCGCGTGCAGCGCGGACAGCACGCCCGGCACGGGGTTGGTCTTGTACGAGTAGTACACCTCGCAGCCGCCCGCCGCGCCCGGGGGCACCGCCTGGAACGCGTCCGCGTTGCGGTGCAGCGCCGCCAGGTGCACCACGTGCAGCGGCGAGCCGTGCTCCCGGGCCAGCCGGGACAGCGACACGCCCTCCAGGAACAGGCCCTGGCCGGCGCGAGACTCCAGGCCCCACGTCTCCGGGGGGAGGAAGGCGCGCGCGGGGGCCATCGCGCGTTGCACGACGGGGCCCAGGGTCTGCTTCAACTGGCGCTTGGCGGTACCAACGAGACGGCGACGCAGGCTCACGGGGAGGGGCCCTTTCGGAAGGCGCTTACGGCAGCTTGAGGGGGAGGAAGCGCGTCAGGCCGAAGCGGCCCTTCAGCGCGCGCGTGGCCACCTGGAGGAGCCGGTACTCCAGCTCGCCGTGCTCGCGCCGGTACTTGTTGTGGATGATGGCGTTGGACTCCGCCACGGACCTCTCCACCTTCTCGCCCTTCTTGCCCAGGTCGTGCATCAGCGACGGCTTGCCCACCCGGTAGTTGAGGATGGGCCGGTCCACGTAGACGTGGCCGTAGCGGCGGATGCCGCGCATGTAGAAGTCCACGTCCTCGTAGACGGGGATGTTCGGATCGAACCCGCCCAGCGGCTGGAAGAACTCGCGGCGCACCATGCACGCGGAGTTCACGTACAGCGTCCCGAGGAAGAGGATGTGCGCCACCGTCCACGCGCTGCTGGGCGTGGAGGCCCCCACCTTCGCCACGCGCTCGAAGTAGGAGCTCTTGTCCTCCAGCCACTCGGGGTCCTCGCTGAAGGGCACCACCCAGCCCACCGCGACGCCCGCGTCCGGCCGCGCGTCCAGCGCCGTCACCATCGCGCCCAGCGCCCCCTCCGCGAGCGTGTCGTCGTCGTCGAGGAAGTGCAGGTAGCGGCCCTGGGCCAGCGTGGCGCCGTGGTTGCGCACCAGCGCGGGGCGCCCCCTCGACGGCACCTCCTGCTTGAAGTAGCGCACGCGCGGATCGCCAATGCCCTGCACCGCGTCGCGGGCCGTGCCCTCGGGCGAGTCATCCAGGACGATCACCTCCACCCGGACGCCTTCCTGACGCAGCGCGGAGTGGATGGCCTCCACCACTTCCTTCTCGCGCTTGTACGTGGGCATCACCACCGAGACGTCGACTGGGGACATAGGCCCCGGTTTATACCGGTGGCGCCCCACGACTGAGAAGCCAGCGGGGCCTCCCGCGCTCGGGGCATTTCGCCTCCGGGGGGCATTCCGCCCCAGCGGGGCCCCCCTGTGTCCTGTGCTACCCGCCCGCTGTCCGGGGAAGCGAACGGGGTCCGTGTCCTCGCGGTTTCTCTGAAGTTTCTACGGGCCCTTCAGGGGGTGGACCGGAAAGAATCACAGTCGGATCGCGACAGGGCTGCCACACCGTGGCTGCCGGGCCGCGGGATTTTCAGTAGCTGGCGACGGCGAAGTCGGACGCGTCCAGCGCGTCCATGACGCCGTCGTCGGCGGAGTACGGCGAGGCGCCGTCCTCCTCGCCGAAGGCGTCCGTCAGAGGGGCGCCGTCGGCCTCCTCCGGCTCCAGCGGCAGCCATCCGGGATGCAGTTCCTCGCGGGCCATGTGCGTTCTTCCTCTTCCGCAAGCGCTGCGGCTTCACCCCGAGGCGTGCAGCCGTTGTGCCATTGCTGGAGATGAAACGCCGGCGCGGCCGGGTCGTTTCCGACGGAGGGTGGGTCGCCAGACAGCCAGGCATGGCTTGACGCCGGGGCCCGGGGCCGACAGGAAGGGAACACCGATGGCCGTCCTGCTGGCACATGAAATCGAAGCCCCGCGCCCGTGCAGCTACCTGCCGGAGCGGGAGGCGTCCCTGGAGACGCTGGTGATGCGCAACGTGACGGTGCAGGAGTACGAGCACCTGCTGGTGCGCGGGTGGCGCCGCTTTGGACCGCAGTACTTCCGGCCCGCGTGCGCGTCGTGCCACGAGTGCGTGTCCCTGCGCGTGCCGGTGGAGGGCTTCACGCCCAACCGCAGCCAGCGCCGTGCCCGCGCCGCGTGCGCGCACCTGCGCGTGGAGGTGGGCCCGCCGCGCGTGGACGAGGAGCGCCTGGCGCTGTACCGCGCGTGGCACGCGGAGCGGGAGTCCTCGCGTGAATGGGAGCCGTCCGAGCTGGGCGCGCGCGAGTACTCGCTCCAGTTCGCCTTCCCGCACCCGTCCGCGCGCGAGGTGGCCTGGTACGACGACGGCGACCCGGCGGGCCCGAAGCTGGTGGGCCTGGGCCTGTGCGACGAGACGCCGCATGCGTGGAGCGCGGTGTACTTCTTCTACGACCCGGCCTACGCGCGGCTGTCCCTGGGCAAGGCGAACGTGCTGTTCCAGGTGGAGCTGGCGCGCGAGCGGGGCATCCCCCACGTGTACCTGGGCTACCGCGTGCAGGCGTGCGATTCGCTCCGCTACAAGTCCGGCTTCCGCCCGCATGAGCTCCTGGAGGGCCGTCCCGCGCTGGACGCGCCGCCCGTGTGGCGCCCCGCGGTTGACGCGCCAGCGTCCGAGGCTGACGCGCCCGCGGCGCCGGCGCGCGCGCCGGCCGTCAGGAGCCGCTGAGCAGCGCCGCGTCGAAGAAGTCGCGCAGGTGGCGCGCGTACTCCTCCGGGGCCCTCTTCGCGTACTCGCCGTGGTGCGCGCCGGGCACCACCCAGTAGGACTTGGGCTCGCACGCGGCCTGGAAGAGCGCGTCCTGGAGGAACGCGGGTGCGTACTCGTCGACGTCGCCGTTGATCAGCAGGAGCGGCCGGCCCTTCAGGTCGCACAGGCGCCTCATGGGGTCCACCGCGTCCACGTCCACGCCGGACAGGCGCAGCGCCCAGAGCGCCGGCACGGCGCTCAGCGGCCCCCACCTGCCGTAGCTGTAGCGCGTGTCCGCCTCCAGCGAGGGGTACGCGCCCGCGGCGGCCACCGCCTTGAGCCGTGGGTCCTCCAGCGCCTCCAGCATCGCGGTGGTGCCCCCCATGGAGAAGCCCAGCGCGCCCAGGCGGGACGGCTCCACGTCGTCGCGGCGCGAGACGAAGTCCACCGCCGCGCGCAGGTCCTCGCGCTCGCGGTCGCCCCACGTCACCAGGTCGCCCTCGCTCTCGCCATGACCTCGCGAGTCGAAGAGCAGCACGCCGTAGCCCGCGCGCGCCAGCACCTCCGCCTCGAAGAGCATCTGCGTGCGGTTCTCCGCGAAGCCGTGCAGCACCACCACCGCCGCGCGGTTGCGCGACGGCAGGTACCAGCCGCGCAGCGTCAGGCCGTCCCGCGTGCGCAGGGCCACGTCCGCGCGCTCCGCGAGCATCCCCTCCGCCACCGGCCTCAGCGGCTGGCGCGCGGGGTGCAAGACCGCACGCGCGGTGCGGACGTTGCGGTACGCGATGACGGCCACCACCGCGAGCACGCCCAGGAGGGCGAGCCCGATGAAACGGGCGGGACGGGGATGGATGGGGTTCTTCACGAGGATGGAACGTGAGCCTATACCCGCAAGCCGGTCCCTGGCAGGAGGCCCCCCGGCTCGTTGCGCCCCCAAGCAATGAGGCCCGAGCCCTGCCTCGCCTGGCGCGGGTGGGGGTGCCCGGGCCGGAGGTGCTGACATGACGCCCGATGTCTCGGTGGTGGTGCCCACCTTCCGTCGGCCCGCCCTGGTGGTGGAGGCGGTGCGGAGCGCGCTGGCGCAGGCGGACGACGGGGTGCGCGTGGAGGTGCGGGTGCTGGACGACAGCCCGGAGGGCTCCGCGCGGGAGCCCGTCCAGGCGCTGGGCGACGCGCGCGTGCATTACGTGCGGCGCGACGTGCCCACCGGCGGCAACCCCGCCACGGTGCGCAACGAGGGCTGGCCTCTCACCGCCGGGCGTTACCTGCACTTCCTGGACGACGACGACCGCGTGGCCCCCGGGGCGTATCGGGCGCTCCTGGATGCGCTCGACGCGCACCCCGACCAGGGCGTGGCCTTCGGCCGGGTGGCGCCCTTCGGCGACGACGCCGCGGTGCTGGCCCGGCAGACGACCTATTTCGAGGACGCGGCGTGCCGGGCCCGCGTGGCCGCGCGGCTGAGGTCGCGGCGCTGGATGGTGGCGAACATGCTGTTCCGCCCCACGGTGCTGGTGAACTCCGCGTGCCTCATCCGCCGGGAGCTCCTGCCCGCGCTGGGGGGCTACGACACGCGGCTGCCCCTGGTGGAGGACGTGGACTTCTACCTGCGGGCCATCCGCCGCGGGGGCGCGGTGTTCCTGGACCGCGTGGTGCTGGAGTACCGCACCGGCGCGCCGTCGCTGATGCACGACGAGCGCGACGCGCGCAAGGCGGTGAGCGCGTACCGGCTCATCCACGAACGCTACCGGCGGGAGTGGGGCGCGGCGGAGCACACCGCGCTCCGGCTCGCCGCGCGCACCTTCCTGCGGTGGCTCTGATGCGCCTCACCGTCGAGCAGGTGGACACGGTGGAGGGCCTGCTCGCGCTGGGGCCGGAGTGGCGCGCGCTGGCGGCCCGGGTGGGGCAGGGGCTGCCCTTCGCCACCTGGGAGTGGAACGTCACCTGGTGGCGCCACTTCCAGGAGCAGCGCCGCAGCGTGCGCGACCACCTCTTCGTGCTCGCGCTCCGGAGCGCGGACGGGGCGCTGCGCGCCGTGGCGCCGCTCATGCGCACGGAGCGCCCGGGCTCGGGGCCCGTGCGCGTGCGGGTGCTCCAGTTCCTGGGCGCGGACCCCAACGTCACGGAGCTGCGCGGCCTCCTCTGCGCGCCGGAGCTGGAGGCCCCCGCGTACGCGGCCGTCACGCGCCACCTGCGCGCGTGCGCGTCCGAGTGGGACTGGGTCCTCTGGAGCGGGCTGGACCTGGATGGGCCGGCGGCGGGGGAGCTCTCCCGCATGTCGCCGCTCACGCCGGTGCGTGAGGTGCCCGCGTACGTGCTGGCGCTCGCGCCCACGTGGGAGGCGTTCAAGGCGGGCCGGTCGCGCAACATCAAGGAGTCACTGCGCAAGTGCTACAACTCCCTCAAGCGCGACGGCCTGGCCTTCACCTTCCAGGTCGCGCGCACGCCGGAGGAGGTCGCCCCGGCGCTCACCACGTTCTTCGAACTGCACCAGGCCCGCGCGGAGGCGCAGGCCGCGGCGGTGCGTCACCGCGACGTGTTCGGCTCGGAGCAGGCCCGCGGGTTCCTCAGGGACCTGTGCGAGCAGCTCGCCCGGCAGGACGCCGTCCGGGTGTTTCAACTGTGTATGGGTGGGGCCGTGGTCGCCACCCGCGTGGGCTTCGTCCTGGGCGAGACGTTGTATCTCTACTATTCCGGTTATCTCCCCCGCTGGGGTGACTACAGCGTGATGACCACCACCGTGGCGGAGGCGCTCCAATACGGCATCGCCCACGGCCTGAAAGTGGCTCACCTGTCATCAGGGAGGGATGTTTCGAAGTTGCGCTGGGGCCCTCGGGAGATCCACCGGCATGACGCGGTTCAACTGTCTCCTGAGTGGCGGGGCCGGGTGGCCTTCGCTACCTATCGCAAGGTCCGTGAGTTATTGAGCAACGAGCAACTCCAGGGGTGGGCCCGTCGGACGCTCGGCCGCAGGGCGGGAGATTGAATATTCTTTCTTTCCGGGAATCCCAGACATTGAAACCACAGGCGCGTCGAGAGACGGCGGCCCCTGCCACCGGGCGGCGGCGCGTGTTGTTCACGCTCGTCTTCATGGGGACGGGCGGCATCGAGCGCTCCGTGTGCAACGTGCTGGCGGGCCTGGACCGGGAGCGGTTCGAACCTTCGCTGTTCTTCCACCACGGGCCGCCGCCGCCGGACACGCGCGGGCGCATCCCGGCGGACGTGCCCATCTCCTGGGGCGTGGGCGTGGAGGCGTACCGGCGGTGGGAGCTGCCGCGGATGCTCTGGCGGCTGTTTCATGAGGCGCGCAAGGCGGACATCCTCGTCTCCGGACAGGAGGGGCGGGCGGCCCTGCTGGCGCGGATGGCGGGGGCCATCCTGGGCAAGCCGGTGTTGGGGATGGTGCACTTCGACTGGGGGGCCTTCCACCACGAGCAGCCCCGGCGCCAGCTCTGGGGGCTGAAGGTGCTCTACCCGGGCATGGACCGCATCGTGGCGTGCGGCTACGACTCCGCCAGGGCGTTCGCGGAGCTGGTGAACGTGGACCGCGAGCGGCTGGAGGTCATCCCCAACTTCGTGGACGCGGACCGCATCCGTGCCGCGTCGGACGCTCCCCTGCCTGAGTGGGCGGTGCCGGTGTTCCAGAAGCCGGTGGTCATCGCGGTGGGCCGCCTGGAGCCCCAGAAGTCCTTCGACGTGCTCATCCGCGCGCACGCCCGGATGCGGGCGGCCGGGGCGGACACCCACCTGCTCATCCTGGGAGTGGGCTCGCTGGAGGCGGAGCTGAGGGCGCTCGCGGCGGAACTGGGCGTGGCGGCTTCCGTGTTCATGCCGGGCTACGCGGACAATCCGCACGCGTTGATGCGGCGGGCCACGGCGTTCGCCCTGTCCTCGCGCTTCGAGGGGCTGCCCATGGTGATGCTGGAGGCGCTCGCGCTGGGCTGCCCCATTGTCAGCACGGACTGCCCCTCGGGCCCCTCGGAGGCCCTGGACGGGGGGCGGGCGGGCGTGCTGGTGCCCATGGGGGACGACGCGGCCCTGGCCCAGGCGCTGACGCGGGTGGTGACGGACGCGGGCTGGCGCGAGAGCCTGCGCCAGCGGGCCCTGGCCCGGGCGGACGAGCTGTCCGCTGAGCGGGCGCTCAAGGCCTGGGAGTCGCTGCTGGCGGAGGTCTAGGGCCCGTTCGCGCTCAAAAGAGGGCCCCTGGGGGACGGGACAGGAAAACCTTGCCCCCCTGGTCCCGCTTCAAGAGGATTCGCACCCATCATGACGACGACGAACGAGACCCAGGGCCTGAACTTCCTCCAGGAGGTCATCGAGGAAGACCGGCGGACGGGCAAGCACGGCGGACGCGTGCACACCCGCTTCCCGCCCGAGCCCAACGGCTACCTCCATATCGGCCACGCCAAGTCCATCGTGCTGAACTTCGGGCTGGCGCAGCAGTATGGCGGCAAGTGCAACCTGCGCCTCGACGACACCAACCCGCTCACCGAGGACACCGACTACGTGGAGTCCATCCAGCGCGACGTGCGCTGGCTCGGGTTCGACTGGGACGACCGGCGCTTCTTCGCGTCCGACTACTTCGACCGGCTCTACGCCTTCGCGGAGCAGCTGATCTCACAGGGCCAGGCCTACGTGTGCAGCCTGTCGCCGGAGGAGATCTCCCAGTACCGCGGTGACTTCACCACGCCGGGCCGCAACAGCCCGTACCGCGACCGCACGGTGGAGGAGAACCTGGACCTGTTCCGCCGGATGAGGGCGGGCGAGTTCCCGGACGGCAAGCACACGCTGCGCGCGAAGATCGACATGACGTCGTCGAACCCCGTGCTGCGCGACCCGCCCATCTACCGCATCCGGCACGCGCACCACCACCGCACGGGCGACAAGTGGTGCATCTACCCGCTCTACGACTTCGCGCACTGCCTGTCGGACGCCATCGAGGGCGTCACGCACTCCATCTGTACGCTGGAGTTCGAGAACCGGCGCGTGCTGTACGACTGGATCGTCAGCGCGCTGATCAAGGGCGACCGGCCCTACCAGTACGAGTTCGCGCGGCTGAACCTCACCTACGCGGTGATGAGCAAGCGCAAGCTGCTCCAGTTGGTGCAGGAGCAGCGCGTCTCCGGCTGGGATGATCCGCGCATGCTGACCATCAGCGGCCTGCGCCGCCGGGGCTACACGCCCGCGTCGCTGCGCGAGTTCGCCAGGCGCATCGGCGTGAGCAAGTCCGACAGCCTCATCGACATGGGCGTGCTGGAGCTGTCCATCCGGGACGACCTCAACGAGACGGCGCCGCGCGCCATGGCCGTCCTGCGCCCGCTCAAGGTGGTGCTGGAGAACTACCCGGAGGGCCAGGTGGAGGAGCTGGAGACGGCGAACCACCCGAAGCGCGAGGACATGGGCACGCGCAAGGTGCCGTTCATGCGCGAGCTCTACATCGAGGCGGACGACTTCCAGGAGGTGCCGGAGAAGGGCTTCTTCCGCCTGGCGCCGGGCAAGGAGGTGCGCCTGCGCTCCGCGTACTTCATCAAGTGCGAGAAGGTCATCAAGGACGCGGCCGGCAACATCACGGAGCTGCGCTGCACCTATGACCCGGCCACGCGCGGTGGCGATTCGCCGGACGGCCGCAAGGTGAAGGGCACGCTGCACTGGGTGCCGGGCAACGCGCCGGAGGCGCAGGTGCGGCTGTACGACCGGCTCTTCTCCGTGGAGCAGCCGGACCGGGACAAGGAGAAGGACTTCAAGGAGTTCCTCAACCCGAACAGCCTGGAGACCCTCACCCACGCGCGCGTGGAGCCGCGGCTCGCGGAAGCGAAGCCGGGCGACCGCTTCCAGTTCGAGCGCCTGGGCTACTTCTGCGCGGACCCGGTGGACTCCAAGCCGGGCGCGCCCGTCTTCAACCGCACGGTGACGCTGAAGGACTCGTGGGTGAAGGAGCAGAAGAAGTAGGCGCCCGCCGCTCGCGCCGCGGCTTCACGGCGGGCCCTGGGGGCCACCCCCCGGAGCCTCGTCGTCTCCACGGGGAGGCGGGGCGCCGCGCGGCGCCTCGCGCGTCATCTCCACCATGGTGGGACGCCAGCCCAGCCGCTCGAAGAGGCGCCGCGCGGCTTCGTTCTTCGCGGCGGTGTGGAGCACGACGCGCGGCGCTCCCAGCTCCGTGAGCCGCTCCACCATGGCCTCCGCGAGCAGCCGGCCGGTGCCGGTGCCTCGCGCCCGGGCCTCCACCCAGATGTCGTGCAGGGCGCCGTGCCTGTCGAGGAGCATGTTCCAGTCCACGCCCTCCAGCCGGCCGTAGCAGTAGCCCACGACGTCGCCGTCCAGCTCGGCCACCAGCACCACGGCCTCCTGGGGACGGCGCGCCTCCTTGCCCAGCCACCAGCGGTAGCCGGACTCGACGTCGTCCGGGAGCAGGAAGCGCGGCGGGTCGAAGCCGTGGTGCTGGCGCGCGAGCGCCGCGCCCATGCGGCCCAGGGCGGGCGCGTCCGAGTCCTTCGCGGGGCGGATGGTGACGGGCATGCGGTCTCCAGGAAGCGGGTCTCCGCCCCACCTTGCGCATCGAGGGCCGCGCGTGTCGAAGGCTCCTGGAGGAGAGTGCTCGGCCGGACAGGCGGGAGGACGGCCCGGCGGTGCCTAGCGGGCCTTCGCGCGCATGGGGGGCGCGGCGCGCTTGCCGTCGCGCAGGCTGGAGCGGCCCATCTCCAGCAGGCCCCAGCCCGCCACGAGCGCGAACACCGCGCCCACCGCCGTCACGATGTAGTTCGCCAGGCTCGTGTCGCCGCACTGGAGGCACGCCACGGACGGGTCCGCCGGCTCGTAGTGCAGCGTCACCGGGGCGCCGGCCACGTAGTGGTGCGACACCGCCTGCGCCTCGGAGAGCCCGCCGGAGCCGTGGCCGTCGAAGGCCACCGTGTCGGAGGTGTACGGCACGCCGTTCACCTCGTAGCGGTAGCTCACCTCCGGGCGGAAGCTCACCGCGCGCTTGCTGCGCAGCGTCTCCACGCGGGAGCTCACCACGGTGCCCTGCACGGTGGGCCAGTCCTTGCTCACCTTCGAGCGGTACACCATCCGGCCGCCCGCGAACGCCAGCGCCGCGCCGAAGCCCAGCAGGGCCAGTCCCATGAGCCACTTCATCATCGTTCGAGTCCTTGCATGCCCTCCGCGCGGTCCGGGCGGGGAGGACGAATCCCCCTGGGATTGCAGCCGCCGGGCCAGGGCGCTCCGCCCGGAGGAGCGGGGCCGTGGGGCGGGGCAGATTTCCCCACGAGGGGCAATTCGCCCCAGTAGACTCAAGGGCCTCCATGCCCGCACTCGCCCAAGAGCTTGAAGTGGCCCGGCGCATCGCGCGCCAGGCCGGTGACATCCTCCTGCAGGTCTACGCCACGGACTTCTCCGTCACGGACAAGGCCGGAGGCGCCGGCCCGGTCACGCTGGCGGACGAGCGGGCCAACGCCTTCATCGTGGGCGAGCTGCGCAAGGCCTTCCCCGCGGACGGGGTGGTGGCTGAGGAGAGCGAGGACGCCTCCGACGCGAAGCGCTTCTCGCGCTGCTGGTTCGTGGATCCGCTCGACGGCACGCAGGAGTTCGTCAACCGCAACGGCGAGTTCGCCATCCACATCGGCCTGGCGGTGGAGGGCCGGGCCGCGCTGGGCGTCGTCTACCGCGCGGTGGGGGACGTGCTGTACTCGGGGGTGGTGGGCGAGCAGGGCTTCGTGGAGGACCCCCAGGGCCGCCGGGCGCTGCGCGTGTCGGACGTGGCGGACGCCTCGGCGCTGCGGCTCGTGGTGTCGCGCTCGCACCGCTCGAAGACGACGGACGCGGTGGTGCAGCGGCTGGGCATCACGAAGGAGACGGAGTCCGGCTCGGTGGGCCTCAAGTGCGGCCTCCTGGCCGAGGCCCGCTGCGACCTCTACGTGCACGTGAGCGACAAGAGCTACCGCTGGGACAACTGCGCGCCGGAGGCCGTCATCCGCTCCGCGGGCGGCGTGCTCACGGACCTGGCGGGCCACGCGTACCTCTACGACGGCTCGGAGCTCCAGAACCGCCGCGGCCTGCTCGCGTGCAACGCCGCCGCCTTCGACAAGGTGCTGCCCGTCGCCTCGCAGGTGGCCCGCGAGGCCGGCCTGCTGAAGTAGTCAGCGCGCTTCGGCCGCGCGGCGCAGCTCGCCGTACAGCCGCGCGAGGTCCGGCAGCTGGTAGCTGGCATTGAGCCCGCTGGGGTTGGGCAGCACCCACAGCCGGGTGTCGCCCAGCGTCTCCTCCTGCGGCCCGAACCTCGCCTTCGGCCGCGCGAAGGCGGTGCGGTACGCGCCCAGCCCCAGCACCGCGAGGTACCGGGGGCGGTGGCGCTTCACCTTGCGCGCCAGCGACTTCGCCCCTTCCGCGAGCTCCTCCGGGGCCAGCAGGTCCGCGCTCGCGGTGGCCCGGTCCACCACGTTGGTGATGCCCAGCCCCAGCGCCAGCAGCTCCTCCTGCTCGGACGGGTCCAGCCGGCGCGGCGTGAAGCCCGACGCGTGGAGCGAGGGCCAGAAGCGGTTGCCGGGCCGCGCGAAGTGCACGCCCACCACCGCGGAGTAGAGGCTGGGGTTGATGCCGCAGAAGAGGACGCGCAGGCCGGGGGCCAGCAGGTCCTTCACGGTGCGGCCGGTGGCGGCGGACAGCTCGTCCTTCGTGGGGCGGTGGAGCTTCACGGCCGGAACCTAGCGGGTCAGGCCGCACGGCGCACGGCGAAGGGGCCGCACGGGCTCCGGGCAGGGGAGGGGGCGGCTGCCTTTCCCCGGCGACAGCGCCCGGCCTCTCCGGGCAGAGTGCCGCCCCGTGTCCGCTCCGACTTCGTCCGCCCCCCACCGGCTTGAGCCCAGGCACTGGTTCGCGCTCGCCGTGAGCGTGTTGCCGCTGGTGCTGTACGCGCTCTTCTCCCTCCGGGAGGGCGACCTGCCGCTGTACTTCCGGACGTCCCGCGCGTTCCTGGATGGCGCGGTGCCCAACCGCGACTTCCGCTTCGAATACCCGCCCTACGCGCTGCTGTGGTTCGTGCCCGCGACGTGGGCGGGCGGCGACCTGCGCGGCTTCATCCTCGCGTTCGGCCTGGAGCTCACGCTCTTCGACGCGTTCATCAAGTGGCTGCTGCTGTCCGAGGGCGTGCGCCGCTGGGGCACGACCTGGCGTGCGTGGGCGCCGCTCGCGGCGTACTTCGTCGTCAGCTGGATCCAGAGCGTGCACTACCTCAAGCGCTACGACGTGATCCCGGCCGCGCTCGCGCTGGGCGCGCTGGTGGCCCTGATGCGGCGGCGCGAGGGCTGGGCGGGCGCGGCGCTCGCGGTGGGCACCGTCACCAAGCTGTACCCGGCCGTGCTCGTGCCGCTGGCCCTGGCCGTGTGCTGGCGACGGGGCGCGAAGCCCACGCGGGCCCTGATGATGGGCCTCGTCGCGGGCGCGCTGCCGCTCCTGCCGCTGAGCCTCGTGTGGCCGTGGTGGCAGTTCGCGTCCTTCCACGTCGAGCGCGGCCTCCAGGTGGAGGCCTTCACCGCGGGCCTGCTCTGGGCCGCGCACCAGCTGGGCTTCGCCGACGTCCAGTGGGTCCACGCGCCGGCCTCCTACGAGCTGCACGGCGCGGCCGCGGAGGGCGTGCGCGCCATCACCCGCCAGCTGTGGGTCGCGGGCTCGCTCCTGGCCGCGGCGGTGTCCGTGCGCGCCGCCTGGCGCAGGCCCCCGGTGCACATGGAGGACGCGGCCCGGCTGGCGCTGGTGCCGCTCGTGGCCTTCGTCATCCTCAACCCGGTGCTGAGCCCGCAGTACCTCATCTGGCTCACCGGGGCCGCCGCGCTCGCGCTGCTGTCCGGCCCCGTGGGGCCGCCCGCCGTGCTGCTGGTGGCCGCCGCCATCACCCGGGGCCTCTTCGCGGGCAGCACCTACGACACGGGCTTCCAGCCGCCGTACACGGCGCTGCTCCTGGCGCGCAACGCGATGGTGCTGGGCGCGGGGCTCGTCTGGGCCCGCGAGGCGTGGTGGCGGGGACGCCCTGGCCCGGCAGGGCACCCGGACGTGGAGCCCACCCCCGCTCCGGCTCCGCCCGCCTGAAGCCTGGCCGCCCGCCCCGCGAGCGTCGAGCGCCCCCGGGGGCGCGTGGTTAGAGGGAAGGCATGGCCCGACCGGTGAACGTCAACGCCCTGTTGCCCATCGAAGCGGAGCTCCAGCGGGAGCGCGCCTCCGGGCTGCGCCGCTCCGGCGACAAGCTGGAGGAGGCCCTCGCCCGGGTGGCCCAGGCGGAGCAGGAGCTGCGCGCCCTGCACGGGCTGGCGCGCATGGAGCGCTACGCGGCGTACCGCGCGCTGTGGAAGGAGGCGGAGCGGCTGCGCTGGAACCTCACCGTGCAGCGCGAGGCCTGCGGCCTGCGCAACCACCGCGACCTGGACCACGTCTACCCGCTGCCGCCCCTCCTGCGGGAGTGACGCGGGGCGTTCACCACCTCACGGTGCGGAGCGCCACGCGGCCACGGCGAGGAGCGCCCAGCCCGCGAGGAAGCCCAGCCCGCCCAGCGGCGTGATGGCGCCCAGCACGCGCACGCCGGACAGGGCCAGCGCGTACAGGCTGCCGGAGAACAGGACGATGCCCGCGAGCATCGCCCAGCCCGCGGACTCCAGGAGCGGGGAGGGGCGCACCGTGCCCAGCAGCCCCACCGCCACCAGCGCGAGCGCGTGGTACATGTGGTAGCGCGCCCCGGTTTCGAAGATGACCTGCAGGTCCTGCGGCAACCGGGTCCTCAGCGCATGCGCCCCGAAGGCGCCGGCCGCCACGGACAGGAAACCGTTCACCGCGCCCACCACGATCCACCACCGCATCATCGAGTGCCTTTCTTCGCGCGCTTGTCTGCGGCACGCTACACCGCGCCTCAAGGCAGCGTCCTGGTTGAACACGCACCCCGCCCCAGCCGCGCCATCCCCGATGACGACTTCCCCTTCCTTCCAGCCGACCCCGTCGATTCCCTTCGAGCTGCGCCAGTCCCCCATCCAGGGCACGGGCGCCTTCGCCACCCGCCGCATCCGCAAGGGCGCGCGCATCATCGAGTACATCGGTGAGCGCATCACCCAGGCGGAGGCGGACAACCGCTACGACGACGAGTCGATGGAGCGCCACCACACGTTCCTCTTCAACCTGGACGACGACACCGTGCTGGACGCGGGCACCCTCCACAACGAGTCCCGCTACATCAACCACTCGTGCGAGCCCAACTGCCAGTCGCTCATCGACAAGGGCCACATCCACATCTACGCGCTGCGCACCATCGAACCGGGGGAGGAGCTGACGTACGACTACGCGTACGAGCGCACCCCGGAGATGGACGCGGACGCCGAGGCGCTCTACGTCTGCCGCTGCGGCACGCCCTCCTGCCGGGGCACCATCCTCGCCCCGGAGAAGCGGGCCCCCGCGCGGAGCAAGAAGGCCGCGTCGAAGTCCAAGTCGGCCTCCAAGAAGAAGGCCGCGTCGAAGTCCAAGGCGCCCTCCAAGGCGAAGTCCGCCAAGAAGTCGAAGGCCGCGCCGCCCGCCGCCGCGAAGAAGAAGCGGGGCACCCGGCGCACGAAGTCCCCGGGCCGCGGCCGCCGCGCCGCGAGCTGACGGCCCGCACGGAAGCGCGCGCACGGTCCGGGGCCCGGGATTAGACTGGAGGCGTGAAAGACGTCCTGCGCTTCCTGCTCACCGAGGCCCCTGACTCTCCCTCGCTCGACTCCGTGGAGGCCTGGTGGCGCCGGCACCTCGCGCTGCTCCCTCGCTTCCCGGCGCCCGCCGACCTGGCGCTCGCCGCCGGGTTCCGGATGGACCGGATGGGGTTCGCGTTCGCCTCCGGCTACCAGGCGGCGCTGCGCTCCCTCTTCCCCCAGCTCCCGCCCGACCAGCGCGCCGCGCTCTGCGCCACGGAGACCGGGGGCGGACACCCGGGCGCCATGGAGACGAAGCTCACGGCGAAGGGCGCGGGCTGGACGCTCGACGGCTTGAAGACCTACGTCTCGCTGGGCACGCACGCGGAGGTGCTGCTGGTGGTGGCCTCCGAGGGCCGGGACGCCCAGGAGCGCAACCGCCTGCGCATGGTGCGGCTGGATGCGAAGGCGCCCGGGGTGACCGTGGAGCCGCTGCCTCCGCTGGGCTTCATCCCGGAGGTGCCGCACGCGGCGCTGCGGCTGGACGGCGTGGAGGTGACGGCGGAGGACGTGCTGCCCGGGGATGGCTACACCCGCTACCTCAAGCCGTTCCGCACGGTGGAGGACTGCCACGTCGACCTGGCGGTGCTGGGCTGGCTGGTGAAGGTGGCCCGCCGGTGCGGCTGGCCCGTGGCGCTGCGCGAGGAGCTGCTGGCCATCGCGGCGATGATGCACGCGCTGGCGCTGGAGGACCCCGGCGACCCGGCCGTGCACGTGGCGCTGGGGGGCGCGCTCACGCAGCTGCACCGCGCCCTGGAGCGCTGCGAGGTGGCCTGGGAGGGCGTGGACGTGGAGATGCGCGAGCGCTGGCAGCGCGACCGGCGCCTCCTGGACATCGCCTCCAAGGCGCGCGCGAAGCGGCTGGACGTCGCGCGCCAGCGGCTGGCCGGCGGCGCGGGCGACGACTGACGCCCGCAAGGCGAAGCCCGCGAGGGGCGGGGCCGTGAAGCCTCCTCCACCGCGCGGGCCCGGAGACCGCGAGGGCCTTCAGTACCGTCCGCCGCCCAGCGCGGAGACGATGGCGGACAGGACGCGGTTCTCCACGCCCCAGACGGCCTTGTTCACGCCCTTCACGCCCGCGCCGCGCATGTAGTCCGTGAAGTCGTGCAGGGCGGTGGAGCGCTGCATGCGCTCGGAGCTGGCGGCGTAGAGCAGCGGCGTGTTCGGCGCGCCCGTGAGGCCCAGGTCCGGACAGGCCTCGGACAGCGCCGCGCGGTCGATGCCCGTCACCGCGGACATCATGGCCACGGTGAAGTGGTGCACGGGCAGCTCGCGCGCGTTGGGCACGCGCTCCAGCACCTTCGCGCGCGTCGCCGGGTCGGTGGCCAGCTGGGGCAGCGTCACCCGCGACATCTCGAGGATCTGCTCGTTGGTGATGTGCTTGTTGTCCAGGATGGCCCGGTCGAACAGGCTCTGCGGCGTGTCACCCTTGATGGTGATGTTCACGTCGGACATCCGCTGGCGGATGGCCTGGATGGCGCGCCCCACCTCCGTGTTGGGGCCGCCGCGCCACGAGCCCGGCGTCGCCTGCACCGGCGCCGTCGTCGCGCGGATGCGCGCCAGCTCCGCGCGGTTGAGCACGTCCGCGCGTGACGCCTCCGTGACCTGGTTGGCGCGGGCGGGCTGCGCGGCCGGGGCCTGCGTGCGCGCCGGAGCGACGGAGGGGGTGGCGGGACGGTTGCGGATCTCGTTCATGGAGGCACCTTCTACCCGGGAAATCGGAGTACCGGATTATCGCCCGAGGGGCAGGGGAGTTGCCCTCCCGGCGCCCCGCCGCGCGTGCGTTCCGCGACCTTCCCGGTATGGTGCGCGCCATGTCCCCGCGCCTCCCCACCCAGTTCGCCGACCTCCTCACCCCGAAGGGCCGCCGCATTCTCGAAGGCCGAGACGCCGAGATGCGCGGCGCGCTGCTGGACCCCACGCGGCCCTTCATCGCGCTGCAGGGCGTCATCGACGTGAAGAAGGCCGCTGCGGCCCGCGACCTCCTGGACGCCGCGCTGCGTGACACGCTCGTCACCATGGAGGACCCCATCCCGGAGGACTCCATCTCCGGCATGGTGGAGAACTACACGGAGGCGCTGCCCAAGACGGTGCGCGTGCGCACCGCGCTCCTGGAGAGCCGGCGCTCGCGCTCGTGGCGCGCGGCGGAGGGCGTGGGGCTGACGGCGCTCCTGCGCTCGGACACGTTCGCGGCCTTCGCGGCGACGGTGAGCGGCCGGCCGCTCAAGCGGGGCTGGGGCATCCAGGTGCTCTGCTACGGCCCGGGGGATTACACCGGCCCGCACAACGATCACCACCCGGAGGAGGCGGACGCGCGCGACGGCTACGTGGACATGCACGTGAGCCTCACGCTGCCGGCCGTGGACCACCAGTACCTCGTGTACGCCAAGGACGGGCACCTCTCCGAGCTGACGAAGGTCAGCACCGTGGGCGGCGTCACCGTGTACCGGCTGCCTTTCTGGCACTACACGACGCCGCTGGCCGCGAAGCCGGGCCGGGAGGACGCGGCGCGCCGCTGGGTGCTGTTGGGGACCTTCCTGGACGCGGGGCCCGGGACGCGCCCCTCCTCCACCGTCCTGCCTGCGGGCGCCCCGCCGCCTGTCCGGGCGGTGACAGTCGGACGTGGCACCGGGGCCGGACGGCGTTAGCGTGCCGGGCCCATGAGCCCGACCGACATCGACACGCAGGCCAACGACCTCCTCCAGTACATCGACGCGTCGCCCACGCCGTACCACGCCGTGCGCGAGACGGCGCGCCGCCTCACCGCCCGCGGCTTCCGCGAGCTGGACGAGCGCGAGTCCTGGTCCCTCAAGGCCGGGGACAAGGTGTTCGTCATCCGCGGCGACACGAGCCTCGCGGCCTTCCAGCTGGGCACGAAGCCCGTGGACACCACCGGCTTCCGGCTGGTGGGCGCGCACACGGACTCGCCCAACCTGCGCCTCAAGCCGAACGCGCCCGTCAACCGCCACGGCTACCAGCAGCTGGGCGTGGAGATCTACGGCGGGGTGCTCCTGCACACGTGGACGGACCGGGACCTGTCGCTCGCGGGCCGCGTGGTGACGCTGCACGACGGCCGTCCCCGGCACCACCTGGTGGACTTCCGCCGGCCGCTGCTGCGCGTGCCCAACCTGGCCATCCACCTGAACCGCGCCGTCAACGCGGAGGGCCTGAAGCTCAACCCCCAGGAGCACATGGTGCCGGTGCTGGGTCTGGAGAGCGCGGGCCCGGCGGAGCTGCGCGCGCTGCTCGTGGAGGAGCTGGGCCGCGCGGGCGTGAAGGCCGCCGCGGACGACCTCCTGGGCTACGACCTGTGCCTCTATGACCTGCAGCCGTCCACGCGCTCCGGCCTGCACGGGGAGTTCCTCCACGCGCCCCGCCTGGACAACCTGGCCAGCTGCCACACCGGGCTCACCGCGCTGCTCTCGGACACCGGCCCGCGCGAGGCCACGGTGGGCGTGGTGCTCTACGATCACGAGGAGTGCGGCAGCCGGAGCGCGCAGGGCGCCGCGTCGCCGTTCCTCAAGGACCTCCTGGAGCGCATCGTCCAGGCGCACTCGGATGGGCGCGCGGACGCGTTCCACCGCGCCATCCGCCGCTCGTTCCTGGTGAGCGCGGACATGGCGCACGCGGTGCACCCCAACTACTCGTCCATGCACGAGCCCAGGCACCAGCCGCAGCTGGGCGGCGGCCCGGTCATCAAGACCAACGTCAACCAGTCCTACGCCACGGACGGCGAGTCGTGGGCGCACTTCGCGGCGCTGTGCAAGGAGGCGGGCGTCACGCCGCAACACTTCGTCACGCGCACGGACCTGGGCTGCGGCAGCACCATTGGCCCCATCACCGCGGGGCAGCTGGGCATCCGCACGGTGGACGTGGGCAACCCCATGCTGTCCATGCACTCCATCCGCGAGCTGGCCGCCGCGTCCGACGTGGCCCGCATGGTGGCGGTGCTGACGCGCTTCTTCGCCTGAGGCGCGGCGCCTGACGGCGAAAAGGAAGAGGCGGGCCCGGTGGAGAGACCGGACCCGCCTCGGATGTTTCAGGAGCCCTTCAGCGGACGACTAGTTCACGCCCACCGCGGTCCAGGCGTCCTTCACCTTCTGCACCTGGTTGGAGTCCGCGCCGTACAGGTCGGTGGCGGCCTTGATGGTGGCCTCGCGGGCCTGCGCGAAGTTCGTCTTCGGCGTCATGTACGTCGTGAGGGCGCGGCCGAAGATCTTCAGGCCGTCCTCCATGCCGATGCCGCCCTTCACTTCCAGGCCGGAGGTGCGGTTCTTGCCGCCCTCCACCAGCAGGTAGAAGGCGTTGTTGGAGATGCCGCTGGACCCGTGCACCTCCGTCTGCTTCGGGTAGTTCTTGTAGTTGTCGACCGAGTAGCCGTCCTTGGTCGGGTCGTTCATGTAGCGCAGGCCGTCATCCGGGTCGCCGTTGTTCGGGGTCCACGCGGCCTCGCCCACGGTCCAGTTCCACTTGGCCTCGGGGTTCTTCTGCGCGGCGTACCACTCCACGCCCGTGCCCATGATGTCGGAGAAGGACTCGTTCAGGCCGCCGGACTCGCCGCTGTAGATGAGGCCCGCGGTGCGCTCGGTGAGGCCGTGGGTGATCTCGTGGCCCGCGATGTCCAGCGTGGTGAGCGGGCCGGACGTCTTACCGTCGCCGTCGCCGTAGCTCATCTTCTCGCCGTCCCAGTACGCGTTCACGTAGTTGTTCTTCACGTGCACGTAGTTGACGAGCTTCTCGCCCGCGCCGTCGATGGAGTCCCGGCCCAGGATCTCCTTGTAGAAGTCGTAGGTCATGGCCGAGCCGTAGTGCGCGTCGATGCCGGCCTTGGCGCGCTCCGGGTCGGTGGCCTCGCCCCACTTGTCGTTGTTGTCGTTGATCTTCGTCTGGCCGGACGCCGTGGACTTGTTGTTCGCGTCGTAGGTCACGATGCCCTTGCCGCGCGTCGTGTCCTCCAGCGAGTACGTGCCGTCCGCGTTCTTCGTGGTCTTCAGGTCCACGTGGCCGCTGTACATGGACAGGTCGTCCGCGGTGCCCGTGGGAGTGTCCGACGGATCCGTCGGCGGAGGCGTGGTCTCCTTCGCGGAGATGTTCAGGCTCCAGTTGTTGAGGGTGCCCGTGTCACGCGCGGCCTTGTCCTCGACGGTGATGGTCCAGTCGCCCTTGGCGCTCTCGCCCTTGAAGGCCTCGGACAGGTCGAAGGAGCCGGTGATGTCATCCGCGGAGCCGCCCTTGCGGTCCTGCAGCACGGCGGTCTTGCCGGAGGGGCTGGTGACGGAGACCTTCAGGTCGCCGCTCCAGGTGTGCTTGATGTTCAGGTCGACGGACAGCTGGTCCACCGTCACGTTGTCCGGGATGCTGATCTTCGACTGGACCTGGCCCTTGTCCGGGATGGCGACGTTGGGGCTGGCCGTGCCGTTGACCTGCAGCGCCGCGGGCGCGTTCTTCGTCCAGCCGCCGATCTTGTTGAAGCTCTCCAGCACCTTCCCCGTGTTGGCGTCGATGATGTAGTTCTGCTTCTTGGGCTTCTCCTGCCCGGCGATCTGCTGGATCTCCACCTGGTAGGCGGAGTGGTACTTGCCTTCCGCGTCCTGGTAGATGACGCGCTCGGAAGAGGGCTGCTTGTCGGCCTTGCCGCCCAGCTCCTTCTTCGCGATGTCGATGGCCTGCTGCGGGGCCAGCTTCGGCTTCTGCGAACCCAGGCCCGCGGGGATGGGGTTCTGCTCACCGGTGACGCTGGACACCTTGCCGTCCGCGCCCAGGTGGCTGATCAGCTGCTCACCGAAGACCTTCACGCCCTCGTGCACGCGGTCCAGACGCACGTGGGTCATGCCCAGCTCGTCGACCTCCACGCTCTTGGGGGCCAGCGTCGGGCCGGCCTTGTTCGCGGCCAGCAGGTTCGACGCGGTCAGCGGCGGGGTGAGGTGCTTCAGGGACGTCTGGATGGCCTGCTGCGCCTCCTTGCTGTCCAGCGGGAGGCGGCCCGCCTGAGCGGACGTGGCCTGCGCGGGAGCGGCCTGCGCGGCCTGCGTCGTCGCGGCGGCGGCGGCCGTGGGCTGGGCGCCAGCGGCGGCGCCCGTGCGGGAGACGGACTCGAAGCCGTCCTTCACGCGCAGGACATTCTTGGCCTTCGCCGGCGCGGAGGTGTCGGTGGTGGGGCGGAGAGCAACGGGCGTCGAACCTTCGGTGCGGCGAATGGTCATTGATCACTCACACTGCAAGGGGGATGAACAATTCTCGCACGACGAACACCCAGAGTTTCTGGTGGGGTGAAGAAGATAACGCGCCATCCCAGAATTCATTGGATACCGATGGTGGACTTCCTGTGAATTCAATGGTTGACACCGAATCTTTACTTTCAGTAGGGGTCCTGAGTGACCCGAATTCCTGAAATCCCCGACGCAGGACGTCATGGATCAGCGCCCGAGGGGCGGGGAATTTCGGAAGAAATACTTGGAAAAAACACCTCCGGGCGGCAGCCGGGCGGGCGGGCCGGGCGCGCGGAGGCTGATACAGTGCAACGCGGTTTCCCTGCCAGGCCGGGGCGGGGGGGCTGGACCCTGGGGGGGTTGAAACATGGAGTCATGGATTCATCCGGAGAGGCGGGAGACGCCTGTCCTTCCGCTCTTGCCGGTGCGGGTGCCGCGCCGGAGCTTCGAGGGCCTGTTCGAGTACGCGCTGAGGCCGTCGGGCCCGTTCGCGCAGGCGCTGCGCGACGTGGGCTACGACCCGGACACGGTGGAGGAGCGGCTTCCGCTGGAGGTGTGGCGCGCTTCGCTGGCGGTGGCGCGGCGGTATGCGTGCCCGGGCCTTCCCAGCGAGGACGCCAACCGCGTGCTGGGCACGCACTACGTGGAGGGCTTCGCGCAGACGCTGGTGGGGCGCATCTTCGCGGCGGCGGCGCCGCTGCTGGGCGCGGAGCGGTGCCTGGCGCGCCTGCCCACGTACCTGCGCGCGGGCCGCGAGGACATGAAGCTGCTGCTGGAGCCGGTGCGGGCGCGCGAGTGGCGGGCGCGCGTGGTGGACGCGGATCCGCTGCCGGACTTCGTGGCGGGCGTGGTGGAGCAGGTGCTGCGCCGCACGCGGGTGCTGTCGCGCGTGGACGTGCTGGAGCGCGGCGAGCGCACCTATTCGCTGCGGATCCGCTGGGACGACGCCTGATGGCTGGCGCGTCCTCCCGCCGCTAGTTGAGGTACGTCTTCGGCGGGGGGCGCTTGCTGGCGGGGGTGGGCGAGGCCGGACGCGACTGGCGCCACCGGCCGATGACGTCCATCAACCCGTCGAACGTGTCGCGCAGGGCCCAGGCGCGGTCCTCCGCGTCCTTCATGCCCTCGCAGCGCAGGAGCCCGTCGCGCAGGGCGCGCTGGACGCCGGGGCAGTCGTCGCGCTCGTCGATGAGCTGCTCGGCGGTGTGCATGTAGAGCCGGTAGCACCCCTCCACGTCGCCCCGGTTGTAGGCGGGGGCGCCCACGTTGATGGCCTGCCCCAGGAGCGCGGCCACGGACTCCACGGCCGGCGTCGCGCAGCCGTCCAGCAGGCCCAGGGGATGCTGGGGCACCTGGCGCACGCGGGGAGCGCGCTGCCGGGGCGTGTCCAGCGCGGACAGCGGCTGGGGAGGGCCGGGCGTCTTGAGGAGCGGCGCGAGGTAGCGCACCGGGATGACCAGCCCCAGCGCGCGGCCGTTGGCGAGCGCCGCCGTGGCCAGCCCCACCACCTGTCCCCGCGCGTCCACCACCGGTGAGCCCGAGGCGTCCTCGGGCAGCGTGCGCGTCAGCTCCAGCAGGGTGAGCCACTCCCCCAGCACCTGCACCGCGCGGACCTCCAGCGTGCGCGTCTCCGGCGGGCGGTCCGCGTGGGCCTGGACCACGTGCAGGGCTTCGCCTTCCGAGGGCAGGGTGGGCGGGCCCAGCGGGAGGGCGGGCACCCGGTTCGAGAGGGGCAGGCAGAGGACGGCCAGGTCGCGCCGCTCATCCACGGCCGCCACCTGCACCACCGGGGAGCGCGCTCCGTCCGGCAGCACGGCGGTGATGGCGCGCGCGCTGGCCACCGCGTGGAGGCTGGTGGCGACGTGGCCTTCGGAGGAGATGACGAACCCGGTGGCGGTGCGGCCGCCCAGGTCCAGCAACACCAGGGAGGCACTCGTGCGCCGCAGGGCCTCTTCGGCCCGCGCATGGCGTGCCTGGACGTCGTCGGACATGGGCCACCCCCGTTCGGCCGGCATTCCCAGCGTGAGACATTTCATGCGTCCGGCCGCACCGCGTTGTATCAGCCTGCCCGCTCTCCACCCAACCCACCCGGGCGGGGCGATGTTGGCCGTCACGTTGTGATTGGCGGCGGAGTGTCCGATCGTTAAACCTCCGGCCGGCATGCACAAGACCCACCTCGTCGGCGCCCGCACCCACAACCTCAAGGTTCTGTCCGTCGACCTCTCCGAGGGGGAGTTCGTCTGCGTCACCGGCGTGTCGGGAGGCGGCAAGTCGAGCCTCGCGCTGGACACGCTCTACGCGGAGGGGCAGCGCCGGTTCGTGGAGAGCTTCAGCCCGTATGCCCGGCAGTTCCTCGAGCGGCTGGAGCGGCCGCCCATGGACGCGCTGGAGCCGGTGGCGGCGGGCGTCGCGGTGGACCGGCGCGCGCCGGTGAAGAGCTCGCGCTCCACGGTGGCGACGCTGGCGGACGTGGAGCCGTACCTGTCCGCGCTCTTCACCCGCGAGGCGATGCCGGTGTGTCCGGACTGTGGCCTGGAGGCGGTGCGCACCGACGCGCGCGTGGCCGCGCGGGCCGCGCTGCGGGAGCACCCGGACGCGCCCGCCGTCTTCACGTACCCCGTGCGCATCCCCGACACGGCCGCGTTCCTCGACGCGCGCGCCCGCCTGCTGAAGGACGGCTACCACCGGCTGGTGGTGCAGGGCGAGGTGAGGGAGCTGGAGACGCTCAAGCCGGGCGAGGCCACCGACCCCGCGGGCATCGCGCAGGTGGTGGTGGACCGGGTGAAGCTGACGGACGCGAGCCTGTCCCGCGTCACCCAGGCGCTGGAGGACGCGTGGGCGCGCGCCGAGGGCGAGGCGCTGCTCTTCCTGCCGGACACCGCGCCGAAGAAGCTGCGCCGGGGCCTCGTCTGCCCCAGGTGCGCGCGCGAGTTCGAGCCCGCGCGGCCGGGCCTCTTCAGCTACCAGAGCCCGGTGGGCGCGTGCGCGCCGTGCCGGGGCTTCGGGCGCACCATCGGCATCGACTGGGGGAAGGTGATCCCCAACCCGTCGCTGAGCCTGGCCCAGGGGGCCGTTCGTCCCTGGTCCGGCCAGTCCACCAGCTGGGAGCGGGAGATGCTCCAGCGCTACTGCAAGCAGCAGGGCATCCCCTTCGACAGGCCGTGGGAGAAGCTCACCGCCGCCCAGCGCGAGGCGGTGCTCCAGGGCGAGGGCGACTACGACGGCGGCCGCGTGTACCCGGGCGTGCGCGCGTGGTTCCGGTGGATGGAGAGCCGCACGTACAAGATGCACGTGCGCGTGCTGCTGGCGCGCTATCGCGCGTACACCCTCTGCGAGAGCTGTCACGGCGCGCGGCTGAACGAGCAGGCCCGCGCGTGGCGCGTGGGCGGCCTGGACCTGCCGGGCTGGCACGGCCTGGAGCTGACGGACGCGCTGGCGCGGCTGGACGGGCTGAAGACGCTGACGGGGCAGGGCGACCTGGCGCGGCGCGAGCTGTCCGCGCGGCTGCGCTACCTCCAGCGCGTGGGCCTGGGCTACCTCACGCTGGACCGGCCCGCGCGCACGCTGTCCGGCGGCGAGGCGCAGCGCGTGTCGCTGACCGCGGCGCTGGGCACGTCGCTCACCGGCGCGCTCTTCGTGCTGGACGAGCCCACCGTGGGCCTGCACCCGGGGGACGTGCCGCCGCTCACGGAGGCCATCGCGGAGCTGGCGGACCGGGGCAACATCGCGCTGGTCATCGAGCATGATCCGCTGGTCATCCGCTCCGCGCACCGCGTCCTGGAGCTGGGGCCCGGCGCGGGCCGTCATGGCGGCGCGCTGTGCTTCGACGGCACCCCGGAGGCGCTGGCGAAGCGGCAGGACCTGCCCACCGGCCGCATGCTGTCCGGCGGCTCGGAGGCGGCGCGCGCGCCGCGCACCCGCACGGGCGAGCTGATCATCCGCGGCGCGCGCGAGCACAACCTGAAGGACGTGTCCGTGCGCGTGCCGCTGGGTGTGCTGTGCGCCATCACCGGCCCCAGCGGCTCCGGCAAGAGCACGCTGATGGACGAGGTGCTCTACCGGCACCTGGCGCGCGGGCTGGGCGTGAAGGACGTGGAGGCCCCCGGCGACGTGGCGGCGGTGGAGGGCGGGGCGCAGGTGGAGGCCATCACCTTCGTGGATCAGTCCCCGCTGGGGCGCACGTCGCGCGGCAACGCGGCCACGTACACCAAGGCATGGGACCGGCTGCGCGAGCGCTTCGCCTCGGAGCCCGACGCCCAGGCGCGGGGCCTGACGTCCGCGCACTTCTCCTTCAACGTGGACAAGGGCCGCTGCGAGGCCTGCGGCGGAGAGGGCTACGAGACGGTGGAGATGCAGTTCCTCGCGGACGTGGCCCTCTTGTGCGCGGTGTGCCGGGGCCGGCGCTTCAAGGAGGAGGTGCTCGCCGTCCGCCACCAGGGCTTCAGCGTGGCGCGGGTGCTGGAGATGACGGTGGACGAGGTGCTCCAGCACTTCGGCGCCGACCCGGCGCTGAAGCGCACGCTGGGGCCGGCGCAGCGGCTGGGCCTGGGCTACCTGCCCCTGGGCCAGCCCCTGTCCACGCTGTCCGGCGGCGAGGCGCAGCGGCTCAAGCTGGCGCGCGCGCTGGCGAGCGACCCGAAGGGCACGCTCTTCCTCATCGACGAGCCGAGCGCGGGCCTCCACGCGGAGGACGTGCGCCACGTGATGGCGTCGCTGCACGCGCTGGTGGACCGGGGCGCGAGCGTCATCGTCGTGGACCACGACGTGACCGTGATGAAGGGCTCGGACTGGATCATCGACCTGGGGCACAAGGGGGGCCGCGACGGTGGCCGGCTGGTGGCGGAGGGCACGCCCTCGGACGTGGCGAAGGCGCGGGACAGCGCCACCGCCGCCGCGCTCCGGGGCGAGGGCAGGCCGCTGGCGAAGGCGGTGAAGCTGCGCCGCCCCGGGAAGGAGGCGCCGCCCGCCATCGAGGTGGAGCACGCGCGCGAGCACAACCTCCAGGACGTGTCCTGCCGCATCCCCCTGGGGAAGCTGACCGTGGTGACCGGGCCCAGCGGCTCCGGCAAGAGCTCGCTGGTGTTCGACGTCGTCTTCGCGGAGGGCCAGCGCCGCTTCCTGGAGACGCTGACGCCGTACGCGCGGCAGTTCCTGCCCACGCTGCCGCGCCCGGACGTGGAGCGGATCAGCAGCATCCCGCCCACGGTGGCGCTGGAGCAGCGCACGTCGCGCGCGGGGGCCACCAGCACCGTGGCCACCGTCACGGAGGTGGCCCACTACCTGCGGCTCATGTACGCGAAGATCGGCGAGCCGCACTGCCCGCATGACGACACGCCCATCGGCGCCACCGCGCCCGCGGCGCTCTACGCGCAGGTGCTGGCGACGAAGGGCGACGGACAGGTGCTGGCGCCCGCGGTGCGCTCGCGCAAGGGCACGTACCTGGACGTCTTCACCGCGGCGGCCCGCGCGGGCATCACCCAGGCCATCGTCGACGGGGAGCGGGTGTCCACGGACGACCCGCCGCGCCTGGCGAAGACGAAGGAGCACGACATCGACCTCGTGATGTACGAGGGCCGGCTCGCGAAGCTGCCGCGCGAGGTGTTCGAGGCCTCGCTCAACTGGGGCAAGGGCGCGGTGAAGCTGCGCACGGGCAGGGCGGAGACGCTGCTGTCCAGCGAGCGCACCTGCCCGAAGTGCGGCACCGCCGTGCCGGAGCTGGATCCGCGCTGGTTCTCCTTCAACACGAAGCAGGGCCGCTGCGAGTCGTGCGAGGGCACCGGCGTGCAGGGCGGCGCCGCCGCCATGGCCGAGGGCGAGACGGCCCCCTGCCGCGCCTGCGGGGGCACCCGCCTGGCTCCGGTGCCGCGCGCGGTGCGGCTGGAGGGCGCGCGCTACCACGAGGTGGTGCAGGCGTCGGTGACGGCCGCGCTCGCGCGCGTGCGCACCTGGAAGCTCAAGGGCGACCGGGCGCTCTTGGGCGAGACGGCGCGGCAGGAGATGCTGCGGCGGCTGGAGTTCCTGGAGCGCGTGGGCCTGGGCTACCTGTCCCTGGACCGCAACGCGGCCACGCTGTCCGGCGGCGAGATGCAGCGCCTGCGGTTGTCCGCGCAGCTGGGCGCGGGCCTCACCGGCGCGATGTACGTGCTGGACGAGCCCACCATCGGCCTGCATCCGCGCGACACGCACCGGCTGCTCGACAACCTGCGCGCGCTGGTGGAGACGGGCTCCACGGTGCTGGTGGTGGAGCACGACTCGGACACCATCCGCGCCGCGGATCACCTGCTGGACCTGGGCCCCACGGGCGGCCGGGGCGGTGGCCACATCCTGGCGGAGGGCACGCCGGACGTGGTGCTGGAGTCGGACTCGCCCACCGCGCGGGCGCTGCGGGCCGCGCAGGTGCGGCCTCCTTCCGGCCGGGGCGAGCCGAAGGCCTGGGTGGAGCTGAAGGGCGCGCGCGCGAACAACCTCCAGCGCGTGGACCTCAAGCTCCCGGTGGGACGGCTCAACGTCGTCTCCGGCGTGTCGGGCTCCGGCAAGAGCACGCTCATCCGGCAGGTGCTGTACCCGGCGCTGCGCGACAGGCTGGGGCTCGTCACCGCGAAGCCCGGCGCGTTCGACTCGCTCAAGGGCACGGAGTCCCTCAAGCGGGTGCTGTCGGTGGATCAGTCGCCCATCGGGCGCACGCCGCGCTCGGTGCCGGCCACGTTCCTGGGCATCTGGGATGAGCTGCGCCGCGTGTTCGCGGCCACGCCCGAGGCGAAGATCCGCGGCTTCGGGCCCGCGCGCTTCTCCTTCAACACGGCCAGCGGCGGCCGCTGCAAGGTCTGCGAAGGGCAGGGCGCCATCTCCCACGAGATGTCCTTCCTGCCGGACGTCGTCACGCCGTGCGAGGCCTGCAACGGGGCGCGCTTCGACGCCGCCACGCTGGAGGTGCGCTACCACGGCCTCACCGTGGGCGACGTGCTGCGGCTGTCCGCGGACGAGGCCAAGGACGTCTTCCGCGCGCTGCCCAAGGTCGCCGCGCCGCTGGAGTGCCTGGCGGACCTGGGCGTGGGCTACCTCCAGCTGGGACAGGGCTCCAACACGCTGTCCGGCGGCGAGGCGCAGCGGCTCAAGCTGGCCGCGGAGCTGACGGCCTCCTCCCGCCACGAGCCCACGCTGTACGTGCTGGACGAGCCCACCACCGGCCTGCACCTGGGAGACGTGGAGAAGCTGATCACGTTCATGGGCCGGCTGGTGGACCGGGGCGACACGCTGGTCGTGATCGAGCACCACCCATCGGTCATCGCCGCGGCGGACCACGTGGTGGAGCTGGGGCCGGAGGGCGGCGAGGGTGGAGGTCGCATCGTGGGCGAAGGGACGCCTCGCGAGGTGGCGAAGCTCAAGACGCCCACGGGCCGGGTGCTCAAGTCGGTTTTTTCCGCTGAAGAACCCCGTGCGCGCGTCGCCTCACGCGGACGGTGAAACGACGCGCCCCTTCCGGCATCCTGCGCCCGCCATGAGAACCTCCCTGCTCCTCGCCGCCGCGGCGGTGCTCTCCCTCTCCCCGGTGGCCTCCGCCGAGGACAAGACCGGGAAGAAAGCCATGTCCTTCCACCAGCTCACCGCCAACCGGCTCGACGGCAAGCCCGAGAAGCTGTCGGACTTCCAGGGCAAGGTCGCCCTCGTCGTGAACACCGCGTCCGAGTGCGGCTACACGCCCCAGTACAAGGGCCTCCAGGCGCTCTACGACAGCTACAAGGACAAGGGCGTCGTCGTCCTGGGCTTCCCGTCCAACGACTTCGGCGGACAGGAGCCGGGCACCTCCGAGCAGATCGCGAAGTTCTGCGAGCTGCGCTTCAAGGTCACCTTCCCCATGTTCGAGAAGGTGAAGACGAAGGGCGAGGGCCAGTCCCCCGTCTACGCGTTCCTCGCCAGGGACCTGGGCGAGCCCAAGTGGAACTTCCACAAGTACGTGGTGGGCAAGGACGGCCAGGTGAAGGCCGCGTTCCCGAGCAGCGTGACGCCCGACAGCCCGGAGCTGAAGGCCGCCATCGACAAGGCGCTCGCGGAGAAGTGACCGTCGTTCCCCGGCTCGAGGCCCCGGCTGTCAGGGGCCTCGCCGGGAGTCGCGCGCTGACGGCGGCTACTTCTGCTCCTTCGGCTGGGGCGGGAACTTCTCCAGCATCTTCTCCACGCCCTTGTCGATCTTGTCGTTGGTGGCCTGGAGGCTCGGGCTGTCGCCCAGGTTCGCCTGGGCCGTGCCGCGCCAGATGAGCGTCTTCGCCCGCGCGTCCACCACGTCGAGGATGAGGGTGCCCACGTCATACTGGCGCACGTACGTCTCCGAGGGCCCGTAGAACGACCCCCAGAAGGGATCCCACGGGTAGCCCCAGTAGCTGTCCACCGTCTCCGCGGACAGCCGCGTGTTGATGGCGCCCTGCCAGCCGATGAGGAAGTCCGGATCCCCGCTCGCGTCCACCTTCTGGTAGCCGCGGGCCTGGAGGTCGCGGTCCACCGCCCCCGTCACCTGGGAGTTGGTGATGTCGTTGTTGATGCGCGTGTCCTCCGACTGCTGGGGATGCGACAGCCACGCATAGGTGTGGAACGCGTTGATGCGCTGGACGGCGGCAGGGTCGTAGTTGGTGCCGACCTTGACGCCCGAGCAGGACGCGAGCCCGAGGCCCACGAGCAAGGGGAGGACACGGGACAGCAGACGCATGGCGGACTCCATGAGGGCGGGCGCGTCCCCTGGAGGCGGGACACGGTCAACGCCATGACGTTGGGGCTGGCCTCCGGGGACGACCGCCCGCGCCCGCCCGTCCGCCTCCGACCGCCGGGAGGGGCGGCCTCAGTCGCCGCGCGGTTCCTTCAGTCCCTTGGCCTTCATCCACTTCGCGCCCTCGGAGCGGGCCATGACCATGGCCAGCCGCGCGCGCTTCTGCGGGGACAGGTCCTTGGCGAGCGCCTGGTACAGCTCCCGGTCCAGCGCGGCGATCCGCGCCCGTGCGTCGAAGACCTTCTGCGCCGCCGCGTCCACCTGGCCCAGCGCCGCGCTGTCGCCGCGCGCCGCCAGGTGGAGGATGCGCGCCGAGTCCCGCACCTGCTCGCGCAGCGGGCGGCGCTGGTCCTCGAAGCGGCGCAGCGTCTCATCCACCTTCAGGGCCTGCGCGCTGTCCAGCTCCAGCGTGTCCGCCAGCTCCAGCACCTGCCGCAGCCGCAGCCGCTGCTCGGCCCGGGCCATGCGGTCGGCGTCACGGGCTCCTGGCTCCTTCGGTCCGGGCTGCGCCAGCGCCATCACCGGCAGCGCGAACGCGAGCGCCCAGGTCATCCGCTTCATCGTCTTCACAGTGTCCCTCCCAGGTCGAAGTCCCCGTCCAGGTCCGGGTCGTCCCACGTCAGGTCCTCGTCCAAGCCGTACCCCGAGCCGTCATCGTCCAGCGGATCCAACCCGGCCCACGCCTCGAAGGCGGCCAGCGTCTCCGCGTCCACGTCGTCGCGGGCGCCAGCGGACTGCACGGCGGCCGACGTCGCCGCGCGCTGGGGCACCTTGAGCCGCTCCAGCGCGGAGGGCCCCAGCATCAGCGCCACCACCGCCGCCACGGCCGCGAGCGACCCCAGCGCCCGGCGGCTCATCCCCCGGCGCGTCTGCTCACGGCGCCAGGCCGCCAGGGTCCTCGCACCCAGGCCCTCCTGCGCGCGCACCTCCACGGGCGTCTGGGGTGGCAGCGCCACCAGGCCCAGGACCTCGCGAGCGGAGGCCACCTCCGCCTGGCAGGCCGCGCAGGACTCCAGGTGGGCCAGGAAGCGCGCGGCCTCCTCGCCCTCCAGCGCCTCCGCGGCGTGGAGGCTCGCCTGCTCCTCGTATCCCACGCACGCACCCATCACTGCGTCTCCCCGGCCACGTCGGCCTTCAAGCGTTTCACCGCGTGGTGGAACTGCACCTTCGCGTTGTTCTCCGTGATGCCCAGCGTCTCCGCGATGTCCTTGAACGGCAGCCCACCGTCCACCCGCAGCGTCAGCACCTCTCGCTGACGGCGGGGCAGGGCCAGCACGGCCTGTCGCACCCGGTGGCCCTGCTGGGTGCGCTCCAGCGACGCGTCCGCGCCCTCGCCCGGATCCGCCACCACGTCGTCCAGCACCGGCGCCACCAGCACCGGCCGCCACCGCAGCCCCTGCCGCGCGTGGTTCTTCGCCAGGTTGAGCGCCACCCGCACCAGCCACGAACGGAACGGCGTGGGCGTGGTGGGGGTGAAGCGCGCGAAGACCCGCCGTGACGCCTCCAGGGCCCGGAGGAACGCCTGCTGCGTCAGGTCCGCCGCGTCCTCCGCGCTCACGGTGTAGCGGCGCATCAGCGAGAAGACGAGCCCCCGGTGCCGTTCGAAGAGCTGGCCGAACGCCGTCGCGTCCCCCGCGAGGAAGGCCCCGCACAGGGCCTCATCCGAGAGAGCGCTCACGGCCCCCTCGGGCCGCACCAGTCCTAGGACCCGTCCGCTCACAGGGGCTCCAACCCGCCAGGGGGCGGAAGGTTATTTCCGGTCCGCATTTTTCGTGGAGGGGGGCGCGGGAGGCGTCCGGAACCGGGCAGGCGGGCGGCTCAGGCGGAGGCGGCGGGGCCGCCCGGGGCGGGGTGGGCCTGGAGGTACTTCAGCACGTCGTCCAGGTGGCGGTAGACGCGCACCTCGTGGTGGATGACGTGCTCGACGACGCCGTCCACGCCGATGATGAAGGTGACGCGCCGGTCGATGTTGAGGACCGGCCACAGCACGCCCCAGGCGCGGCTGATCCGCCGCTCGTCGTCTCCCAGGAGGGCGAAGTGGATGCCCTCCTCTTCGGCGAAGTCGCACTGGGTGGTGAGCGTGTCCACGGAGACGCCGACCAGCTCCGCGCCCAGCGAGCGGATCCGCTCGTGGTTGTCCCGGAACGCCCGGTTCTCGATGGTGCAGCCCACGGTGAAGGCGCGCGGGAAGAAGAAGAGCACGACGCGCCGGCCTCGCAGCTCCGACAGGCGCACGGTCTGCCCGTGGCAGTCGAGTGCGGCGAAGTCAGGTGCGGGGTCTCCGACGGCAATCATTCGATGGGCGCTCCTTCTCGACGGCGGGGGCCGCCCTTCCCCTACCACGTTTTCCCCGCCATCCCATGCCGCGCCGTGCCGGCTGTCCGCTAAGGTGCCCCGCCGTGTCGCCTGCCTCGATGGATTCCGTCTCCCCCTCCTTTCTCGATGCCCTGGCGCGGGGCCTGGGTGTGACCCGGGTCGCGCGGGTCACCGGCCTGGACCGCACGGGCGTGGAGGTCGCCTGCGCTGTGCGTCCGGGTGGACATGTGCTCCAGGTGTGCAACGGCAAGGGGCTCGGCTTCGAGGCCGCGGCCCGGGGCGCGCTCTTCGAGACAGCGGAGCTGTGGGCGGCGGAGGCGGTGCGGCCGGAGCGGCTGCGCTGGGGAACGCGGGCGGAGCTTGAGCGGACGGGCGACGCGGTCTGGGGCGTGGAGTCGCTCGGGTCGGCGGGGGCGGTGGTGGTGCCAAGGCTCGCGGGGCCGGCGGTGCGGATGGCGTGGTGCGAGGCGCGGACCCTGGACGGGGACGCGCGGGTCTGGGTGCCGGCGCAGGGCGTGTACTGCCCGCCGTCGGGGACGGTGGAGCTGGGGCCTGTGTCGGTGGCGTGGACGACGAATGGATCCGGGGCGCATCCGGAGTCCGGGCCGGCGCTGCTGCACGCGCTGCTGGAGGCCACGGAGCGCGACCAGCTGGCGCGGGCGCTGCCGGGGGGCTGGTCGGAGGAGGGCGTGGTGGCGAGGATGTTGCGGCCGGAGACCCTGGCGGACGGGGCGCCGCGCGCGGCCGCGCTGCGGGAGGCGCTGGGGGCTCGCGGGTTCCGGGCCTACCTGTTCGATGTGACGCCCGCGACCCGGACGCGGGGAAGGGTGGGGCTGCCCGTGGCGGCGGCCGTGCTGGTGGACGCGGACGAGGGGCCGGTGCCGCTCACGGCCGGCTACGCGTGCGCGATGGACCGGGACGAGGCGCTGCTGAAGGCCCTGCTCGAGGCCGCGCAGTCGCGGCTGACGGACATCCACGGCGCCCGCGAGGACGTGGCGGCGGCGGATCGCGAGGCGACGCTGGGCTTCGCGCAGGCGCTGGCCGAGGTCAGGCCCCGGCGAGCCGTGGACGCGATGCCGGACGTGGCGGACCGGCGGGCGAAGACCCCGGCGGCGAAGGTGCGCATGGTGCGGTCGTTGTTGAGCAGCGCGGGGTTCACCCAGGTGGCGGGCGTCGCGCTGGACGCGCCGGTTCCCGGGCTTCACGTGTGGAAGGTCGTGGTGCCGGGCATGCGCGTCTCGGAGCTCCTGTGAAGCGGCGGTCGGGTGGAGTGAAGAGGGCAGGGGCCATGGCTCAGGGTGTCCCGGTTGCCGGAAGTGACCCTGAGCGTGATGGCGCTCGCGTGAGGCAGCGGCCGGGTGGAGCGAAGAGGGCAGGGGCGAAGGCTCAGGAGGACCCCGTTGCTGGAAGTGGACCGGAGCCTGAGGCCGCGCGCGTGAGGCGGCGGCCCGAGGACCTGGTGGTGTTCCTGGGGCCCTCGCTGCCCGCGGCGGAGGCGCGGCGGCTGGCTCCGTGCACGGTGTTGCCTCCCGCGCGGCAGGGAGACGTGTGGCGGGCCCTGTCGCTCAAGCCCCGGGCGCTGGTGCTGGTGGACGGCGTCTTCGAGGCGCAGCCGTCCGTCTGGCACCACGAGCTGCTGGCGGCGCTGGAGGCGGGCGTGGCCGTGTTCGGCGGAGGCAGCATGGGCGCGCTGCGCGCCGCCGAGCTGTCCGCGCACGGCATGGTGGGCGTGGGCCGCATCTTCGGCTGGTATCGCGACGGCGTGGCGGTGGATGACGCGGAGGTGGCGCTGCTGCACGCGGACGCCGAACACGGCTGGCGGCCCCTCACCGTGCCCCTGGTGAACGTGCGGCACGCGGCGGAGCAGGCACGCAAGGCGCGCGTGCTGGGGCGCTCCGATGCCCGGGCCCTGGTGGACGCGGCGGCGGGCCTCTTCTACCAGGAGCGCACCTGGGCGCGGCTCCGCGAGGCCATGGAGCCCGCGTGGACCCGGTCCGTGCGCGAAGCCTGGGACGCCTGGTTCGCGGGCGGGGTGGAGGACCTCAAGCGGCTGGACGCCATCGAGTGCGTGCGCGCGGGCGCGGAGCTCGTGCGCCGCGCGGCGCGGGCCCCTCCGGGTGCGCGGCGCAATCCCTCGTCGCTGGTGCGGCGCCGGCGGCTGATGGAGGACGTGACGCGCGTCGGTTCGCGCGTCGTGGGGTCCGGGCGCGTGATGGAGGTGCTGCGCGGCGCACCCGACGCGGAGGCCTGGGCGGAGGCGGGCTTGCGGCGGGCGTTGCTCGCGGGCTGGGCGCGCTCGCTGGGGCTCGAGGCGACGGAGGAGGAGGTCGCCGCGGAGGAGGCCGCGTGGTGGAACGAGCGGAGGGTCCGCGCCTCTCGCCGGGAGGCCTTCCTCGCGGCGAACGGGCTCGACGGGCTGGAGCTGCGCCAGCTGTGCGAAGCACGGGCGCTGGAGCGCCTGGCGCTGCTGCACGCCTCGCGGCTCCTGCCGGACGGTCCCTCGTGGGACGAGGCCCTGGCCTCCGAAGCTCGCCTGGGAGGCCAGTGGGAGCAGGCCGCCCGCGCGCTGGCGGAGGCGGACGACGGCGAGTGACGGCGTGGGGCCGGGGCTCCTTGGCCCGGTGCCTCGATGCAGGCCGGGCCCCCGCGCAATCCCAGACAGGGCCCGCCGTCACACCCGGGCGTGCTGAAACCTGTTTCACGACCCCCGTGGCCCTGAATGGCCTGATGGGTTGGACGCCCGTTCAGGGGCAGCCCTCCTGCGGCGTCACGAAAAAACGTGACAGCCCCGCAGGGCTCGATAGGGTCAACCCCGGAGGTTGTCCGCATTGAACACCGCTCCCTGGGTGGTTCCGCCAAGTGGGTCCGCGCCGTCATCGGACGGGCACGCTCGGGGATTGCGGGGAATCCGACCTCCGTGGTGGGATGTGGCAGGGAGAGTGCCCTCGCTGGTCCTGAAACGCCGCGCGGACAGCCCCACCTGCCAGGTTGTGTCGCGAGCTGAGTCAGCGTCATGACCACGCCGCTCCACCCGGACCAGCTCGAGGTCGGCCACTTCGTCGGCCCGTGGCGGATCGTCGGGTCGCTCGGCGCGGGGGGCTTCGGCCGGGTGTTCAAGGTGGAGCGGGGCGGGAACGTCTACGCGCTGAAGCTCGCGTTGCGTCCGGCGAATCAGCACGCCAGCGACGAGGAGGACGTGAACGGGCGGCTCGCGCGGGAGGTGGCGGCGCTGCTCGCGTGCGCGCCGCATCCCAACCTGCCGCGCGTGCACGCCGTGGATCGCTGGCCGGAGCCGCCGGACGGCTACCTCTTCCACGTCACCGACTTCGTGGACGGCGAGACGTTCCACGAGTGGCGCTGGCGGGTGAAGCCCACCGCCGCGCACCTGCTGACCGTCTACACGGAGGTCGTGCGGGTGGTGGCGGATCTCCACCGCCGGGGCGTGCACCACCGCGACCTCAAGGCGGACAACCTGCTCATCCGCCGACTGGACGAGCGGCCCATCCTCATCGACCTGGGCACGGCGCGGATTCCGGGCGCCTCCACGTTGACGGTGGGCGTGGCGCCCGCGTCGCCGCACCTGCTGCCGCCCGAGTGCGTGGCGTTCCTACGAGAGGGCTCCTGGAAGTCGGGCGCGAACTTCGACGCGGGCATCCCGGGCGACCTGTACGCGCTGGGCGCGCTGCTCTACGAGTCCCTGACGGACGGCTACGCCTTCGATCCGCGCCTCCCCTACGAGCGCTTGCTGCCCGCCATCGAGACGGTGGTGCCGCGCGCGCCGAAGGACATCAACCCCAAGGTCCCCTCCAGCCTGTCGGACATCGCGATGCGGCTGCTCTCCAAGCGCCCCGAGGATCGCTACTCGGGGACGGAGACGCTGCTACAGGCGCTCTGGGACGCGGCCAAGGACAAGCGCCACGCGGACTGGAAGGTCTCGCTGGACGTCCCGGCGGACACGGACGCGTCGGGCCTGGACCGGGGCGTGGTGTCGCTGTCGCAGTTCTCCAGGAGCTCCACGGCGCCGCCAGCCCATGTCGCGGAGCCGGCGCCTTCGGTGCAGCCCGCCGCCGCCGTGGCGGGCCCGCCGCCGCCCGCGCCGCGCCGTCGCGCCGGGGCCGTGGTGGGCCTGGGCGTACTCCTGCTGGGCTTCTTGATCTTCGGTCTGGTGCGGCTGTCGCCGGACCGCCCTCCACCTGCCGTAGCGCCTGTGTCTGAGAAAGGAAGTTCGTCCGTGACTCCAACCCCGAGTCTTCCCGACGCCGCCGTGCTCGCGGTGGCGGCTTCCCCGGAGGCGGGCATACCCGCTGCGGCGGAGCCGACTCCGCCCCTGTCTCCCGAGGTCGCGCCCACGCCCGTGAAACCCCTCCGCGCGGACGGCGGGGTCATGCGGAAGCTCACGGGCGCGGCCGTCGCGGCCTGCGTGGGCATGTCGTGCGCGGGCGGCAGCGCCAACACCCGCAACGAGGAGGGCGAGCCGTGCCCGGCGGGAGCCCGGGAGGCCATGAAGTCGCTGAGAAACGCCGGCGAGGTCCCGATGGAGGGGGTCTATCTGCGGGAGAACGAGGAGCGGGAGCTGGAGATCCGCGAGGGGCCCATCCAGGGCATCGTCCATGAGGCGTCGGCCCGGCGCGGCCAGCTGCCGGTGGGAACGATCATGCGGGGCCGCTCGGTGTTCGAGCCCAGGAACACCCGGCTCCTCTTCACGGAGGCCACCCTACCCGACGGGAGGGTCGTCCCCATCTGCATGGAGTACTTCAACATGAACACCAACCGGCTCGGGTGGGAGCAGGGCGATCCCTCCTACTCGGACGACACCGGCAATGCCCGACACGTTCCGGTCCAGTTGTTCGGCGTGATGGCCGTCAAGCGCCTCAACGTCCCCCAGCCGCCCGAGGACGAGTAGCGCTCCGACGCGGTGACGCCTACTCACGGCGATGGGTCATCATCGCACGGGGGGCACATGTAACGCCTCGTGGTAGAAGGAACCCTCTGTTGCCCCGGTTCGAGGAGTTCTTCCCACCGTGCCCTCCAGTCTGTTCGTCGTGCTCCCCCTGCTGCTCTGGTCGTCCCTGGTCCTGGCGGCTTCTCCCGGCGCGAAGGATGCGGTTGAGGGGACGGTCCGGATGGAAGTGGGAGCGGAGGACACGGTGACGCGCCCCGTCCGCATCGGGGCCGGGGTGAGCACGACGCTGCTCTTCGATACCGACATCCAGCAGGACCAGGTGAGCCTGGAGTCGCGAGCGCGGTTCGCGCGGGTGAGCACCGGCAGCTCCGTCCTGGTCCTCGTTCCCACCCATGACTTGCAGCCAGGGGAGGCCGTGAAGCTGACGGTCCCCTTCAAGGACGCGAGCTCGACGTTTCCCCCGCGGCTGTCATTGACCCTGGTGGTGGATCCCGGCGCCGTGGATCGGCAGGTGGAGGTCTACCGGCGCGCGCGCTCCGCGGAGTCGTACCGCCAGGAAGCGCAGCAGCTGCGCGTGGAGCTCGAACGCTTGCGACGGGAGCGCGTTCCCCCGGTGGACGGCGCGCGCGCGCAGACGGGGTTTGGCGGGCTCCTGATGATGACGTCGGAGTTTCCCGGCCTGAGCGTGCAGCGGGCGTTAGAGCGCTTCAACTGCAGGCGCCCGTGTTCCTTGCTGGTGGTGAAGGCGTCGTCGTACACGTCCGGAGCGCGGCGGGCGGTGAAGCTGTCGCTGAAGGCGGCCGACAAGAAGCCATGGACCATCGGGCGGGCCGTGCTGGTGGACCGGAAGGGCAAGGAGTGGCCGTCCCTGCCGCCCACCCAGTCCGGCCCCATCACGACCGAATCCCAGGCGACCGTGGTGCTGGAGTTCGAGGTGAACAGCCCGGAGCTGGTGGGCTACCAGCTGAACGTCTCGGACGTGGATGGCACGCGGACGGTGCAGTGGAGCGGCATCCATTTCCCCTGAGCCCGGGGCCGCGGGGGGCCGGCGCGCCCTCCTGCCCGAGCGCACGCAAGGTCACCGGGCGTGCCAGAATCCCGGCGGCCCCCGCCCCCATGCCGGGTAGGGTGCGCTCCACACGATGACCACCGACCTGACGCCCGAATCCCTGCGCTGCGTCCGCGCCGACGCGCGCGAGCCCGAGGGCTACCGGGCCGCCCTCGGCGACACCCGCGCCTCCCTGCTCCACACCGACCCGCCCTATTGCCTGCTCACCCGACGCCGCAAGGGCGGCGACCTTCGCGACCCCCGCGCGCACAAGAAGATCGACCGCAACCCCATCGTCCGCTTCGAGTCCGTGCGCGACTACCGCGCGTTCTCCGAGGCCTGGCTCACCCGGGCCACCGCGTACCTCACCCCCGACGCGCCCCTCATCATCTGGACCAACCTGCTGGGCAAGGCGCCCATCCTCTCCGCCGCCCGCGACCTGGGCTACACGCACCTGCGCGGCGAATACGTCTGGGGCAAGCGCACCACCGACAAGAACGCCAACGAACAGCTCCTGCGCGTCTACGAGGTCGCCCTCGTCATCGCCCGCACGCCCGCGCCGCCGCTCGCGCAGGGGGACGCGCCCATCGTGTGGGCCGTCGTCGGCGGCTACGACGATGACGCCGAGGCCGTGCACTGGGGGGGCCACCCGCACCACAAGCCCTTCTCCGTGCTGGAGCCCCTCGTCCGCACCTGGAGCCGCCCCGGCGACACCGTGCTGGACCCCTTCGCCGGCAGCGGCTCCATGCCCTCCGCCGCCCTGCGCCTGGGCCGCCGCCCCGCCTGCATGGAGGTCGAGCCCGAGTGGGCCGAGCGCGTCACCCACCGCCTGCGCGAGACCGCCCGTCAGCTCGCCAGCGCCCGGTAGAAGCGCGTCTCGCTCCACGTGGGCACGTCCGTGGGGCGGTGACCCCACCAGTTCATCACCAGCGTGCGCCGCTCGCGCGACGGCCCCGGCAGCTTCCCCTCCGGAACCTGGTTGTCCGCGTCCAGCACCCCGTGCGTCAGCGTCCCGTCGAACACGACCAGCCGGTTGGGACGCGGCGCCACCAGCGTCAGGTCCTCCAGCCGGTCCGGCGCGAGCGACGGGTTGTGGTCCGACGGCAGCTCCCGCGTCACCGCCAGCGCGCCGCCCCGCACCCGGTTGAGGAACAACACCGACGAGCGCACCGGGTGCACCAGCTTCCCGGTCGCCAGCGCCAGCCGCTCATCCCGGTCCTGGTGGAAGTCCACCCGCACGTCCGTGGCCCGCATCCGCGACAGCCACCACTCCACGCCGGCGATCTTCCACCCCCTCGTCACGTGGGGCCGCAGCGAGTGGATGACCTCCTCCGCCACGTTCCGTGGAGGCCCGAAGGCGTACCAGAACGTCGTCTGATACGTGTGGCGCAGGCGCTCTCCCCTCAGCGCCCCCACGCGGCGGAGCAGCCGGTGGAAGAGGGGCAGGGGCACGGCGGGCTCGGTGAGCTGGACGAGGGGTTCCACGATGGATCCGCAGCTTTCCCCCGAACGCGAGGTGGGCGCCACCCCCTTTCATCGGTAGGCTCCAGCCCGCATGAAGCCCCATCAGAAGATGCTCCTCGGCATTTCCGTCGGCGCGGCGGCCGGCCTCGCGTGCAACGCCGCGTTCGGGAGCGCGGGCTGGCTCACCTGGGCCGTCGAGCACGTCACCAACCCCGTGGGGCAGATCTTCATCCGCCTGCTCCTGATGCTCGTCGTGCCGCTCCTGTTCTCCGCGCTCGTCGTCGGCGTGGCGGAGCTGGACCTGAAGCAGGTCGGCCGGCTGGGCGCTCGCACGCTGGGCTACACGGTCGTCTTCTCCGTCATCTCCGTGCTCATCGGCCTGCTGCTGGTGAACACGCTGCGGCCCGGTGACGGCCTGAGCGACGAGGCCCGCGCGCTGGCCCGCACGGGCACGTCCATCAAGGCCGCGCCGCCCCCCGGTGACACCTCCGCGGGCGCGCTCTTCCTGTCCATGGTGCCCACCAACCCGCTGAAGGCCGCGGCGGACGGGGACATGATCGGCCTCATCGTCTTCTCGCTCATCTTCGGCCTGGGCCTGGCGCTCACCCCGGGTGAGCCCGCCCAGCGCCTCAAGGACGTCATCCAGGGCCTCTACGACGTGATGATGAAGCTCATCGACGGGGTGCTCCAGCTGGCCCCCGTGGGCGTGGGCGCGCTGCTGTTCTCCATGACGGCGCGCCTGGGCTTCCACATCCTGGGGCAGCTCGCGTCCTACGTGGGCGTGGTGCTGCTGGCGCTCGGCATCCACATGTTCGTCATGTACTCGCTGTCCGTGCGCTTCCTGGGCGGACGCAGCCCGGTGGAGTTCTTCCGCTCCTGCCGGCTCGCCATCGTCACGGCGTTCTCCACGTCCTCCTCCAGCGCCACGCTGCCCACCGCGCTCAAGGTCGCGGAGGAGAACCTCAAGCTGCCGCGCAACGTGTCGCGCTTCGTGCTCACCGCCGGCTCCGCGATGAACCAGAACGGCACCGCGCTCTTCGAGGGCGTCACCGTCCTCTTCCTCGCGCAGGTCTACGGCGTCCAGCTGGGCCTCGCGCAGCAGGCGACCATCATGTTCATCTGCGTGCTGGCGGGCATCGGCACGGCCGGCGTGCCTGCGGGCTCCATCCCCGTCATCGCCATGATCCTGGGCATGTTCCAGATCCCGGTGGAGGGGCTGGGCCTCATCCTCGGGGTGGACCGCTTCCTGGACATGTGCCGCACGGTGCTCAACGTCACCGGAGACCTGGCGGCCGCCGTCTACGTGTCGCGCGGAGAGCCCCCCGACCGCCCGCTCGGGGAGGAGGCGGCGCGGTCCCCCACCGCCTGACGCGGCCCCGCCCCGGTTCCACCTTTGACCGAAGTCCCATCCGCTGTCTTCTGAAGCCAAGGAGCTTCCGCCGCATGAAAGTCGCCAACGGTCGCGTCGTCGCCCTCGACTACCGCCTCCACCTGGGGGACGGGCAGATCATCGACCAGAGCGCCCCGGGCCAGCCGCTCTTCTACCTGCACGGTCACAAGCAGATCGTCCCCGGCCTGGAGGTCCCCCTGGAGGGCCTGGCCGCCGGAGAGAGCAGGCAGGTGGTGGTGGCGCCGGAGCAGGGCTACGGCGTGCACAAGCCGGAGGGCGTGCGCAACGTCCCCCGCTCCATGCTGCCCACCACCTACCTGCCCCAGGTGGGCGGGACGCTCATGGCCCAGACGGAGGACGGCGACGTCCCCCTGCGCATCATCGCCGTGAACCCGGACTCCGTGGTGGTGGACCTCAACCACCCGCTCGCGGGCAAGACGCTCCACTTCGACGTCACCGTGCGCGAAGTGCGTGACGCGACGCAGGAGGAGCTGGCGCACGGCCACGTGCACGGCCCGGGCGGCGCGCACGGGTAGTCCTTTTCGGCGAGGCCGGGCACGGAGCGTTTCGTGCCTCCGGGGGGCGTGCACTATCTTGCGTCCCTCATGGTTCCTCCCGTTCCGAACCCCAGCCAGCTCCGCGTCCCCGCGCCCGACTCCGGCGCCGTCCCCGAACGGCCCGGCGCCTCCGCGGCCGCGGATCCGGAGCTGTACTGGCGGGAGCACGTCTACCAGGGCGGCGCGCGGCAGCTCACCGTGCGCGCCGTCATCGCCGGGATGCTCATTGGCGCGGTGATGTGCCTGTCCAACCTCTACGTCATCCTCAAGACGGGCTGGAGCCTGGGCGTCACCATCACCGCGTGCATCCTGGCCTTCGCGGTGTTCGGCACGCTGCGCTCGCTGAAGCTGCTGCGCACGGAGTTCACCGACCTGGAGAACAACGCCATGGGCTCCGTGGCGTCCGCCGCGGGCTACATGACGGGCGGCGGCAACATGGCCGCGGTGCCCGCGCTGCTGATGCTCACCGGCACGCTGCCGTCGTCCGGCTGGTTGATGGTGTGGTTCGCCGTCATCTCCGCGCTGGGCGTCTTCGCCGCCATCCCCATCAAGCGCCAGCTCATCAACATCGAGGCGCTCCCGTTCCCCACGGGCACCGCCACCGCGGAGACCATCCGCGCGCTGCACGGCCACGGCGAGGTGGCCCGCCGCAAGTCGCGCATGCTGGGCCTGGCGGGGCTGGTGGGCGCGCTCCTGGTGCTGGTGCGCGACGCGCGCTTCACGTGGCTCAAGAACCTGCCGGAGAAGGTGAGCCTGCCGTTCAGCATCCTCGGGCGCGAGGCGGGCAAGTGGTCCCTGTCCTTCGACTTCAGCCTGCTGCTCATCGGCGCGGGCGCGCTGGTGAGCTTCCGCACCGGCTGGTCCATGCTGCTGGGCGCCATCCTCAACTACGGCTTCCTGGCGCCGGCCATGGTCAGCCAGGGCGTCATCCCGGAGGTGACGTACAAGGCCATCAACAGCTGGTCGCTGTGGACGGGCTCCGCGGTGCTGGTGTCGTCCGGCCTGCTGTCGTTCGCGTTCCAGTGGAGGAGCGTGGTGCGCTCGTTCTCCGCGCTGGGCGGGCTGGTGGGGATGAAGCCCAAGGAGGGCGCGCGCGAGGATCCGCTGGCGGACATCGAGTGCCCCCCGTCGTGGTTCCCCCTGGGCTTCGCGCTGCTGGGCCCGGTGGCCGTTTTCCTCATGGCCTACCTGTTCCAGATTCCCTGGTGGGCGGGCGTGCTCGCGCTCCCCCTGGCGGTGGTGATGGGCGTCATCGCGTCGCGCGTGACGGGGGAGACGGACACCACGCCCACGAAGGCGCTGGGCCCCGTCACCCAGCTCATCTTCGGCGGCCTGGCCCCGGGCAACATCCCCGCCAACGTGATGAGCGCCAACGCCACGGGCGGCGTGGGGCTGCACTCGGCGGACCTGCTCACGGACCTGAAGTCCGGGTGGCTCTTGGGCGCGTCGCCGCGTCAGCAGTTCTTCGCGCAGCTGTTCGGCGTGGTCGCGGGCGCCATGGCGGTGGTGCCCATCTTCAAGCTGCTGGTGCCCACCGCGGACGTGCTGGGCACGGAGCAGTTCCCCGCGCCCGCCTCCATGGTGTGGGCCGGCGTGTCGAAGATGCTCGCGTCGGGCGTGTCCGCGCTGCACCCCACCGCGCGCATGGGCGCCCTGTGCGGCGCGCTCCTGGGCGTCACGCTCGTGTTGCTGGAGCGCTGGGCCCACCCGAAGGTGAAGGCCTTCCTCCCCACCGCGTCCGGCCTGGGGCTGGCCATCGTCATCCCCGGCTCCAGCTCCATCAGCCTCTTCGTGGGCGCGGCGCTGGCGGCGCTGCTCAAGCGCCTGAAGCCGAAGCTCGCGGAGGACACCGTGCTGCCCGTCAGCTCCGGCTTCATCGCGGGCGAGAGCCTCCTGGGCATCGCCATCGCGATGGTGAAGGCCTTCGGCTTCATGCCCAAGTAGGCCCCCCGGTCAGTCCACCTTGCTGGTGGCGAAGGACACGCCCGCGACGAAGCGGAAGGTGGGCGTGTCGAACCCCGCGCCCACGCCCGGGCCGCCCAGCACGTACAGGTCCAGGTTGGACAGGGCGTGGCGGCGGATGGCGATGAGCAGCTCCGCCCCCACGCGGCCCCCGTCCAGCGGGATGCCCGTGAGCACGCTCACCTCGCCGCGCGTCGTCTCGCCGTGGAGCGACGTCACCGTGGCGCCCAGGCGCAGCTCATTGCCCGCGACGTCGCGCGGATCATAGGACACGGGCGCCAGGTCCTGGCGCTTGCGCAGGAACACGCCGGCCTCGCCGCCCACCTGGAAGCCCTCGCCCGCGTAGCCCAATTGCAGACGCGGCTGCAACGCGTAGTCCTCGTGCGCCTGCGCCGCGCGGCTGCCCACCGGCAGGCCCGCCGTCAGCGCCACCGCCACGTTGATGGGGGCCCCGCTCGACTGGCGCAGCAGCGCCGCCCGGGCGCTCAGCCACGGCGTAGCCAGTCCTCCGCTCTTCGGCCCGAAGTACTCCAGCGTGGGCTTTCCCCCCTGCGACAGGATGAAGGGCAGCTCGGCGCCCACGTCCAGCCAGGGCAGCACGCCGAAGCCCACCGTCAGGTGGGCGGTCATCTTGTTCTCCACCAGGCCCGTGCCCTCGCCGGGCTCCCAGCGCGTCTGGAAGTGCAGGGGCAACTGCTCGTAGTGGTAGTTCAACGCCACCCGCAGCTGGCCCTGCGCCAGCGTCCGGCCCGTGCCCACCACCAGCGAGCCCAGCGCCTCCGGGTCCAGGTGCAGCCGCTGCAGGTCGAACACGGGCAGCGGGCGCTTGGGGCCGCTTTCCAGCGCGTGGGCGGAGAAGGGGAGGGACAGCAGGGCAGCGGCGAGGACCGAGGCCGGACGAAACACGTGACGACTCCCGAGGCGGAGGGACGCGAACTCTAGCCAGAGTCCCCCCGCTCGAAAATCATGCACGGCGTGCGGCGGTTTGTGATTCCCGCCATGAAAAGCCTGACAACTCAGGACGTGCCGGCGGCCAGGTCCTGCAATTCCTGCCATCGCGCATAGAGCCGGTCCACTTCGGCGGTGGTGGCTTCCAGGGCCTGATTGACTTCCGCGACCTTGGGGCCGTTGCTGTAGACGGCGGGGTCGGCGAGCTGGGCCTCCAGCTCCGCCTTGCGCTGCTCCGCGGCCTCGATGGTGGCCTCCATGCCGTCCAGCTCGCGCTGGTCCTTGTAGGAGAGCTTCCCGGGCTTCTTCGCCGCGGGCCTCGCGGCGGGCTCCTCGCGGGGTTCGTCCTTCTTCGGCGGGGCGGCCTTGAGGGCGGCGGCCTGCGACTGCTCCTTCAGCCGCTTGTACATCTCGTAGTTGCCCTCGTAGCGGGTGACCTTGCCCTCGCCGTCGAAGGAGAGGATGGCGGTGGCCACCTTGTCGAGGAAGTACCGGTCGTGCGTCACCAGCAGCACGCTGCCGGCGAAGTCCAGCAGCAGCCGCTCCAGGATGTTGAGCGTGACGATGTCCAGGTCGTTGGTGGGCTCGTCCAGCACCAGCACGTTGGCGCCTTCCAGGAAGAGCCGCGCCAGCAGCAGCCGGTTGCGCTCGCCGCCGGACAGCGCGCCCACCTTCATGCGCTGCATGGGCACCGGGAAGAGCAGGTCGTCCAGGTAGTCGCGCAGGGCCACCTTGCGGTCGCCCAGCTCCACGTGGTCCTCCCCCTGCGAGGCCGCGTCGTACACCGTCTGCTCCGGGTCCAGCTGCGCGCGCTGCTGGTCGTAGTAGGCGACCCGGGTGTTCTTCCCGATGACGAGCGTGCCGCCGTCCGCGGGCAGCTCGCCCAGCATCACGCGCAGGAACGTCGTCTTGCCCACGCCGTTGGGGCCCAGGAAGCCCACGCGCTCGCCGCGCTGGAGCCGGAAGTCCACGCCGTCCAGCACCTTGCGGTCCCCGAAGGACTTCTTCAGCCCCTCGGCCTCAATCACGGTGTGCCCCAGCCGGGGCGCCGCCGCCACGCGCAGGTCCGCCACCTTGGGGCGCTGGAAGCCCTTCTCCGCCAGCAGCTTCTGCGCCCGCTCGATGCGCGCCTTGCTCTTGGTGCGCCGCGCCTCCACGCCCTTGCGCAGCCACGCGACCTCCTGGGCAATCCAGCGCTCGCGCTTGTGCTCCGCGACCTCCGCGTTCTGCTGGGCCACGAGCTTCTGCTCCACGTAGGCCGCGTAGTTGCCGGGGTAGGAGACCAGGCCGCCGCCGGGCTGGATCTCCACGATGCGGTCCACCAGGTCGTCCAGGAAGTAGCGGTCGTGCGTGACGAGCAGCAGCGCCCCGGGCAGCTTGTCCAGCTCGTCCTCCAGCCAGTCCACGGTGTCCGCGTCCAGGTGGTTGGTGGGCTCGTCCAGCAAGAGCAGGTCCGGGCGCGTGAGCAGCGCGCGGGCGATGGCCACGCGCTTGCGCAGGCCTCCGGACAGCTGCGCCACCGGTCGGTCCCAGTCCTTCACGCCCAGCCGGTCGAGCAGCGTCTTCGCGTGGTGCTCCGTGTCCCAGCCGCCCGCCTGCTCAATCCGGTCGCCCAGCGCGGACAGCTGCTCCAGCAGCTTCGGGGTGGCGTTCGCGGGGTCCGCCTCCAGCCTGCGCGACAGCTCCGCGTGCGCGGCCAGCGCCTCCTTCAGCGGCGCCTGCGACACGGCCAGCTCGCTGGCCACGGTGGCGCCCTCGGGGAACTCCGGCTCCTGGGGCAGGTAGGTGACGCGCGCGCCCCGGCGCAGCTGCAGCTCGCCCAGGTCCGGCCGGGCCGCGCCGGCCAGGATCTTCATCAGCGACGACTTGCCGGAGCCGTTGACGCCCACGAGGCCCACGCGCTCGCCCTCCTCGATGGTGAAGGTGAGGCCCTCGAAGACGGTGCGGCTGCCGAAGGCGAGCTGGACGTTGGCGGCGCGAAGCAGCGTCACGGAAGGGAACCTTTCGAAAGGGGGACGGAAGAAAGCAGAAGGGCGCCCCCCACTTGAAGCGGGGAGCGCCCTTCCTACAGCCAGCGCGGCGTGGGCACCCGGACTACTTGCGGGCGGCCTGCTCCGCGGCCAGCTTCTCCTTGTACTGCGCCATCAGGGCCTCGGCCTCGTTGCGCGGGACCGGCAGGTACTTGGAGAACTCCATCGTGAACTCGCCCTTGCCCTGGGTCGCGGAGCGCAGGTCGGTGGAGTAGCCGAACATCGTGTTGAGCGGCACCTCCGCCACGGCCGTGACGTAGCCCTCGGCGGTGCCCGTCTCCAGGATGGTGCCGCGGCGCTGGTTCAGCTGGCCGACGACGGAGCCCTGGAAGTCTTCCGGCGCCGTGACCTCCACCTTCATGATCGGCTCGAGGATGACCGGCTTGGCGGCGGCGTAGCCCTCGCGGAAGCCCATGATGGCGGCCGTCTTGAACGCCTGCTCGGACGAGTCCACCGCGTGGAACGCGCCGTCGTTGATGACCACGCGCAGGCCCACCACGGGGAAGCCGATGAGGCTGCCCTTCTTCACGGCCTCCTGGAAGCCCTTGTCGCACGCGGGGATGAACTCGCGCGGGATGGAGCCACCGACGATGTCGTCCACGAACTCGTACTGCTGCACGGCGTCCGCGGGCAGGGGCTCCACGTAGCCGCACACGCGCGCGAACTGACCCGAACCACCGGTCTGCTTCTTGTGCGTGTACGCGAACTCGCCCTTCTGGGAGATGGTCTCGCGGTAGGCCACCTGCGGCTTGCCGGCCACCACCTCGCAGTTGTACTCGCGCTTCATGCGCTCGATGTAGATCTCCAGGTGGAGCTCGCCCATGCCGGAGATGATCGTCTGGCCGGACTCCTCGTCGCGGCGCACGCGGAAGGTGGGGTCTTCCTTGTTGAAGCGGTTGAGCGCCTTGGAGAAGTTGGTCAGCGTCTCGCGGTTCTTCGGCGTCACCGCCAGCGAGATCACCGCGTCCGGCACGAACATGGACGTCATCGTGTACTGCACGGTGCCGTCGGTGAACGTGTCGCCGGAGGCGCACTCGATGCCGAAGAGCGCCACGATGTCGCCCGCGGTGGCCTCGTTCACGTCGTGCATCTCCGACGCGTGCATGCGGACGATGCGCGGAACCTTGACCTTCTTCTGGTTCACCTGGTTGATGATGAAGTCACCCTTGGCGACCTTGCCCTGGTAGACGCGCATGTACGTCAGCTGCCCGTAGCGACCGTCCTCCAGCTTGAACGCGAGGCCCACGAAGGGCTTGGTCGGATCCGAATCCAGGACGACCTTGGCCTCGTTGTTCTTCTGGTCCAGCGCCTCGTTGACGGCTTCCTTCGGGTTGGGCAGGTAGCTGCACACCGCGTTGAGCAGCAGCTGCACGCCCTTGTTCTTGTACGCGGAGCCGCACATCACCGGCGTCATCTTCAGCGCGATGGTGGCGCGGCGGATGGCGGCGCGCAGCTGCTCCTCGGTGATGCTGGCGGCGTCCATGAGGAACGCCTCGCCCAGCTCGTCGTCCACGTTGGCGACGCCCTCGAGCATCTCCTCACGGCGCAGCTTGGCCTCGTCCAGCATGTCCGCCGGGATGGCCTCCTCGCGCACGGTCTCGCCGCTCTCACCGTCGAAGTAGTACGCCTTCATCGAGATGAGGTCGACGAGGCCTTGGAAGCGGTCCTCGGCGCCGATGGGGTACTGGAGCTTCACGGCGTGGTGGCCCAGCTTCTCCTTCAGCTGGCCGGCGACGCGGTCGTAGTTCGCGCCCGAGCGGTCCATCTTGTTGACGAACGCGATGCGCGGAACGCGGTAGCGCTTCATCTGGCGGTCCACCGTGATGGACTGCGACTGCACGCCCGACACGGAGCAGAGCACCAGGATGGCGCCGTCGAGAACGCGGAGCGCGCGCTCCACCTCGATGGTGAAGTCCACGTGTCCCGGGGTGTCGATGAGGTTGATGTTGTAGTCGCCCCACATCGCGTACGTGGCGGCGGACTGGATGGTGATGCCCTTCTCACGCTCCAGGTCCATCGAGTCCATGACCGCGCCCACGCCGTCCTTGCCGCGGACCTCGTGGATCTCGTGGATCTTGCCCGTATAGAACAGGATGCGCTCGGACAGAGTGGTCTTGCCCGAGTCGATGTGGGCGGAGATACCGATGTTACGAATCTTCTCGATGGGTGCGTTGGAGGCCACGATCCGGTCCTTCTTCGATTGAAAAAATTGCCTGAGGGAACAGAGCAGGCGGGGCCCTTACTTCCCACAGGACCCAGTTACCAGACAAATCCGCATGACGTGGGGCGCACATCCGCCTACGTTGCGCCGCCCTGTTTCGACTGAGGTGCCATAACAATGAGCGCGAGCGAAAACTTCTCCCTGGCCCGGGCCTGGCTCAAGGCCTTCAACGCCCACGACGTCCCCGCCCTGGTGGCGCTGTACGCGGAGGACGCGACCCACACCTCTCCCAAGATTCGCGTCCTGCACCCGGAGACGGGGGGGCGCCTGGTGGGCCGGCCGGCCCTGGAGCGGTGGTGGAAGGACGCCATCGCCCGGCTGCCGGGCCTGCGCTACGAGGAGACGGCGCTCACCGCGGACGGCGACCGGGTGTTCATGGAGTACCTGCGGCACGCCCCCAACGAGGCCCCCCTGCCGGTGGCGGAGGTGCTGGAGGTGAAGGGCGGGCGCATCGTCGCGTCGCGCGTCTACCACGGCTAAGGTGCCCCCATGGCGATCCCCAACTTCGACCGGGACTTCGGATACCTGGCGCCCTTCCTGGACAAGGTGGCGGCGGCCGCGTCGGACCTGCCGGACGCCTCCGCCCGCGAGGAGCTGGGGCGGCTGATGGCCGAGGAGAAGGTCCGCTGGGAGCGCATCCGGGAGCTGCTCCAGGGCGCCCCGGGGCCGCGCGGCGCCGCCTCCCAGGCGCCCAGGGCCCGGCCGACCGCCGCCGCGTCCCCGCTGGCCCGGGTGTCTGCGGACGAGGTGAACCGGGCGGCCCCCCGCGAGGCGGGCTTCACGGTGGGCAGCCTCAAGGATTCGCGCTAGCGAGCGCGGGCCGGTGGATCAGGCGCTGCTCACGCGGACCTGATCCAACGCGTCGTAGGTGGCGGCCTTGTAGGCCTCCGACAGCGTCGGGTAGTTGAAGCAGGTCTCCACGAAGAGCTGCGCGGTGGCGCCGGTGAGCAGCGCGGTGAGCCCCACGTGCACCAGCTCCGAGGCCTGCTCGCCCAGCACGTGCACGCCCAGCAGCCGCATGTCGTCCTGGTGGAAGAGCAGCTTCAGGAGGCCCTGCCGCTCCCCGATGATCTGCCCGCGCGGGTTGGTGTCGAAGGTGGCGCGGCCCACGACGTAGGGGATGCTGCGCGTGCGCAGGGACTCCTCCGTCTCGCCGGCCATGGACACCTCCGGGATGGTGTAGATGCCGTAGGGCAGGATGGGCGTGAGCGTGCGCTTGCCCGGGCCGAACGCGTGCTCCACGGCGATGCGGGCCTGCTCCATGGAGGTGGAGGCCAGGGCGGGGAAGCCGATGACGTCGCCCACCGCGTAGATGTGCGGGACGGCCGTCTGGTACGCGAGCCCCACCTCGATCTGACCGCGCTTGCCCTGCTTCACGCCCAGCGCCTCGATGCCCAGGCCCGCGGTGTTCGCGGTGCGGCCGGAGGCGACCAGCACCTGGTCCGCCTCCAGCACCTCGCCGGAGGACAGCTTCAGGCGGATGGGCTCCTCGTGGGACTCCGGCACGTGCGCGGCCTCCACCGTCTGCCCCAGGCGCAGCCGCACGCCCAGCGTCTCCATGCAGTCGCGCAGCAGCTGGCCGATCTCCTGGTCCAGGAAGGACAGGAGGTCGTTCTTCACCTCCACCAGCGTCACCGGGATGCCCAGCGCGGCGAACATGCACGCGTACTCGCAGCCGATGACGCCGCCGCCCACCACCACCAGCGTCCGGGGCAGGGTGGTGATGTCCAGGATCTCATCCGAGTCGTGCACGCGCGGGTCGCCGAAGGGGTACAGCGGCGGGCGGTACGGGGAGGAGCCGGTGGCGATGAGGACCGTGCTGGCGGTGAGCCGGGCGACCTCCGCGCCCTCGCGCTTCACCGCGACGGTGTGCGCGTCCACGAAGGCGCCCGCGCCCTGGAACACCGTCACGCCGTGGCGCTGGAGGTTCCGGTGGATGCGCTCGCGCTCCATCTGCTTCACGCGGCGCTCGCGGAAGAGGAAGTCGGAGACGGTGGCCTCGTGGCGCAGCGTCGCGTCCACGCTGTAGAGGCCGCGCGCCTTGAAGCCGGACAGGTGCAGCGCCGTCTCGCGCAGCGTCTTGGAGGGGAGGGTGCCGGTGTTGGCCGCGGTGCCGCCGAGCACCGGCTCCCGCTCCACCACCGCCACCCGCTTGCCCGCGAGCGAGGCCTGCACCGCGCCCCATTCCCCCGCGGGGCCTGAGCCGATGACCACCAGGTCGAAGTCCGCCATGGACCGCACCCTAACCCCACCCAGGGGGGCCATGGCACCCGGAAGTCAGTCCCGGCCCGGGTAGTGCAGCTTCTCGCGGACCTCCGCCTCGGTGAGGAGCCGGAAGCCACCCTCGGGGACGCCGTCCAGGTCGATGTCGCCCACCGCCTCCCGGTGGAGCGCCCGGGCGGGCAGCCCCACGGCGCCCAGCATGCGCTTCACCTGGTGGTGGCGCCCCTCCGTGAGCGTGACCTCCACCGTGTGCGCGTCGCGCACGCGCACCGTGGCGGGGCGGGCGGGGCCGTCATCCAGCGTCATCCCCTGGCGCAGCGGCTCCACCTTCGCGTCGTCCGCGGTGCTGAAGACCGTGGCCACGTAGCGCTTGGGCAGGTTCGTCTCCGGGGACGTGCAGTGGGCCACCAGCTTGTCGTCGTTGGTGAAGAGCAGGAGTCCCGTGGTGTCCACGTCCAGCCGGCCCACGGCGTGCCACGTGAAGCGGTTCAGCTCCAGGGGCAACTGGGGCAGGAGCAGCTCGAAGACCGTGCCCGTGCGGTGCTGGCGCGCGGTGGAGGTCAGCACGCCCGCGGGCTTGTGGAAGGCCAGCACGTGCGTGGGCGCCTGCTTGCGCACCGGCAGGCCGTCCACCTTGAGGACGGCGTCGGGGGGCACGGGCGTCAGGGGCGTGGTCGCCACGCGGCCGTTGACCGTCACGCGGCCCGCCTTGATGGCGGCCTCCGCCTCCTCCTGGGGCATGGCGCCCGCGCGGGCGAGCGCGCGCGACAGCCAGTCCGGCTTCTCCTTGCCCTCCCAGCGGTGGGGGCGGGGCGGGGATTTGGGGGGCCGTTCGGACTTGCGAGCCATGGGCGCGGCACTGTAGCCGCGCTCGGGCGGCGGCGTGGCCTCCAGTTAGTGCCGGACGGGCTCGTCCGGGTCCTCGCCCTCGGCGGAGCCCGGCGTCGGGCCCGGCTCGTCCGCCATGCGGTGGGGCTCCTCCTCCAGCCCGCCGTCCTCCGCCGTCCCGGGCGTGCGGCCGGGCTCCTCCCAGGCCTCCCCGAAGGGCGGCTCCTGACGGCCAGGGCCGGGCTCGGTGCCTCCCACGATCATCGATTCGTACGGCATGTGGTTCACGCGGTGCTCCTTTCCGTGAGGATCCGGTCGTTCTGGGAAAGGTAGCGACGCCCAGGGTTCCCGCCGCGCGCGGGGACGGGGGGCGTCCCCCTGCCTGCTCAGGCTTCGTCCGGAGGCGGTCCGCCGTCGCCGGGGAAGCGCTTGCGCACGGTGTGCAGCGCGGCCAGCCAGAGCCGGGCCTCGTTGCGCGTGAGCCGCGAGCGGCGGAGCGGCGCCACCAGGTCCCGCACCGCCGTGCGCCCGGGCCTGGCGTCCACGAGGAAGCCGCCCGCCGCGAGGAGCGCCTCCAGCGTGGCCTCCACGCGGGCCAGCTCCGCGTCCGTGGCGGCCAGGGGCAGGGGACCCGGCGGCGGCGCGGTGTCCGCGAGGTGGGCCATGCGGACCTCGTAGGCGTAGAGCAGCACCGCCTGCGCCAGGTTGATGGAGGGCTGCTCCGGCGCGGTGGGCACCGCGGACAGGTCGTGGCAGCGCTCCACCTCCGCGTTGGTGAGGCCGCTGCGCTCGTCCCCGAAGACGAGCGCCACCGGCCCCTGCTTCGCCCTCGCCACCAGCTCCTCGCCCACGGCCCTGGGCGCCAGGCGGCGTTTGCCCTCCACCTTCCGGGAGCTGGTGCCCACCACCCAGACGCAGTCGGACACCGCCGCGTCCAGCGTGTCCGGCCGCTTCACCCCCCCCAGCACGTCCTCGGCGTGCACCGCGAGCCGGTGGGCGGGGCCCAGGTCCTCCACCTCGGGCGTCACCCAGGCCCAGTCGGACAGGCCGCAGTTCTTCAGGGCGCGGGCGGCGGCGCCCAGGTTCTCCGCGTTGCGCGGGCGCATGAGGACGAATCGGACGGGCAGCACCATGGCGGCGCACCCTACCGCCCCGGTGGCCGGGCAGGGACCCCAGTTGACCGCCGAGGTGTCTCACCGCCACGCTGCACCGCGAAATCCCGCGTCCCACGCGCAGTCCAGGGGCCACCCGCGAGTGTGGCTGCCCGGACACCCTGTGGGCCCGCGGACGCGCAGGGGGGAGCGCCGGCACGTGGTCGCCGGGCCGCACCTCCCGTGCGCCTCCGAGGACCCCACGCGCGGCACGCGGCATGAAATCGGCTCCGCCGCCACCCCTGGAGGAAACATGTCCCCGCAGTCCGCTGTCCCGCCGAAGGCCGCGCGCGCACCTCGCGCCCGCTGGCTGCTGTCGGCGTTGCTCGTGGGCGCGCTCGCCGCGGGCTGTCCGCAGCAGCCGGAGGCCCCGACGCCCGGCGCGACGTCGCAGGCCCCGGATGCGTCCACGCCGGCGTCAGACTCCCAGACGTCACGGGCCCCGGCGGTGACGCCCTTCATCCACGAGCTGGCCAGCGAGAACGCGCTGCCCACCGGCGTCACCATCGAGTTCGCCCTGCCGGTGCGCCCCCGCTACGAGTCCGTGGACGGCACCGTCGTCACCGTGACGCCGGAGGTGCCCGGGACCTTGCAGTGGACGGGGCCCTCCTCGCTGCTCTTCACGCCGGCGACCGGCTTCCAGGCGGGCGTCACGTACACGGTGTCGGTGGAGCAGGTGAACACCGACGCGGGCCTCCTCAAGCCGCCGTCGCCGCGCGAGTGGCGCTACACCTTCGCCACCTACGCCTTCAAGTTCGCCCAGCTGTCCCCCACGCGCATGGACCTGGTGAAGGGGCAGGTGGAGCTGAACGTGGACTTCACCGGCCCGGTGGACCTGGCCGCCGCGCGCTCGCGCTCCACGTTCCGCCTGGGGGAGACCGTCCTCTCCGACGTGAAGTGGAGCATCCGCGCGGGCCGCCCCAACTCGCTCGCCGTGGTCCTCACCCACCCGAAGCTCAAGGCCGGGGCGACGGTGCGCTACGCGCTGGGCGCGGGCCTGACGCCCTCGGGCTCCAGCAACGCCCCCGCGGCCCCGGCGGCCACCGCCACCCTGCCGCTCAACGGCGGCAAGCGGATGGACATCACCTTCATGAAGCTCGAGGAGGGCACCAACGGCTTCTACGTGGAGCTGAGCTGCCGCGACGTGGAGTCGGACGCGCCGCCCAGCCCCGTCGACGAGCAGTGGGACTCCTACTACTACGACAACGACAACCGGGGCTGCTCGCTGAGCGAGGCCACGGCCCAGGAGGCCATCCGCATCAAGCCGAAGGTGAAGTTCTCCGTGGCCCCGTCGCGCCGCGGCTTCCGCGTCTTCGGTGACTTCAAGCGCGGGCCGTACACGCTCACCCTCGCGGAGGGCACCGTGTCCGAGGGCGGCGGCACGCTCATGGGCGCCTGGTCGCGCGGCATCTCCGTGCCCGCCCGCCAGCCCCAGGTGCGCTTCACCTCCAACGGCCGCTACCTGCCGCGCAGCGCGTGGCGCAACCTGCCGCTGCAACACCTCAACCTGCGCGAGGTGACGCTCACGGTGCGCAACGTGCCGCCGGAGAACCTCGTCTTCTGGATGAGCCAGGAGTACCAGGAGAACGCCGATGAGCGGACGAGCAACGTCCTGGTGGAGAAGGTCCTCCCGCTGAAGGCGACGCCGGACGCGCTGCTCACCACGTACATCGACGTGGCCTCCCTGGTGCCCGCGAACACGCGCGGCCTGGTGGAGGTGCTGGTGCGCTACGGCGACTACCGGGCCGCCGCCCGCATCCTGCTCACCGACCTGAGCCTCGTCGCCAAGCGCGGGGGACCGGCGCCGGGCTCGCAGGACTCGGGCGAGGTGTGGGTCTGGGCGCTGGGCCTGGAGAGCACGGAGCCCCTGGGCGGCGCGGAGGTGACGCTGGTGAAGAAGAGCGGGCAGGTGGTGGCCCGCTGCACCACGCAGGGCGAGGCCGGCTGCCAGCTCAAGGTGCCCGCGCCGGGCGTGGACTCGAGCCAGCCGTTCGCGCTGGTGGCGCGCAAGGGCGACGAGCTCACCTACCTCAAGTACGACGAGCTCAAGACGGAGATCGCCAACTCGGACGTGCAGGGCGAGCCGTACCGCGGGGAGCAGCCCTACCGCGCGTCCGTCTGGTCCGACCGCGGCGTGTACCGCCCCGGTGACACCGCGCACGTGGCGGCGGTGCTGCGCGGCCAGGACTCCCTGGCGCCGCCCGCGGGCATGCCGGTGGAGGTGCGCGTCATCGACTCGCGCGAGCGGGAAATCCGCAAGGAGACGCTGAAGACGAACGCGGCGGGCGTCATCGCGCTGGATCAGCCGTTCGCGGCCTTCCAGGACACGGGCCGCTACTCCGTGCGCCTGAGGGTGGCGGACCGCGACGTGGCCTCCTACGGCTTCAGCGTGGAGGAGTTCGTCCCGGAGCGCATGAAGGTGACCGCCGCCGCGAAGGCGCCGGGCTACCAGCAGGGCACGGCCATCCCGGTGGACGTGGAGGCGGCCTACCTCTTCGGCGGCTCGGCGGAGGGCAGCGAGGTGGAGCTGACGTGCCGCCTGGACCCCGTCGTCTTCGCGCCGAAGCAGAACACGCAGTACACCTACGGCCTCTGGCGCCAGGACGGCGGCACGCCCCGCTCCGTCACGCTGGGCCAGGTGAAGGGCACGCTGGACGCCAAGGGCCAGGTGCTCCTCGAGTGCCCGGCGCAGCCGCAGTCCGGCCCCATCAAGAGCGCGGCGCGGCTGTCCGCCGTGGCCAGCGTCTTCGAGTCCGGCAGCGGCCGCTCCACCATCGGCGAGGCCACGGTGCCGGTGCATCCGGAGGCGTACTACCTGGGCCTCCAGGCCAGCACGCAGAAGGTGAAGGCCAACACGCCCTTCACCGTGTCCGGCGTGGTGGTGGACTGGCGCGGCGAGCTGCTGTCGGGCGGCAAGGCCCCGAAGACGGTGGAGCTGGAGTACCTGCTGCTGGAGGAGAACTACGGCTACTACTACGATGAGGACTCCGGCTACGAGCGCTACCAGCGCTACCTGCGCCCGCAGCGCGAGGGCGCGGTGACGGTGAAGGTGGAGAACGGCCGCTTCAGCGCCAACGTGCTGCCGGGCCGCGACGGCGCGGGCTACCTGGTGCGCGCCCGCGCGGGCAACACCCAGACGGACCTCACCGTCGAGGGCGACGGCCGCTACTACTGGTGGGGCGAGGGCTCGCGCGTGGACCAGACGCCGCGGCCCGCGAAGCCCACGGCGCTGGAGCTGTCCATGCCCGCGAAGGGCAGGGTGGGCGAGGCCCTCACGGTGAAGATGAAGGCGCCCTACCGGGGCCGCGTCCTCTTCACCGTGGAGACGGACCGGGTCATCGCCACGGGCTGGAAGCAGGTGGAGCCGGGCGAGGTGTCCTGGAGCTTCACCCCGAAGGAGTACACGCCCAACGTGTACGTGAGCGCGTTCCTGGTGAAGGACCCGCACCTGGAGTCCGCCCAGGCCTTCATGCCGGACCGCGCCTTCGGCGTGGGCAGCGTCTCGCTGGAGCCGGTGGACTACACGCAGGCCGTCTCGGTGTCGGTGCCCAGGGAGGTCCGCTCCAACGACACGCTCACCGTGGACGTGACGGTGGAGGGCGTGGAGGGCCCCACCTTCGCCACCGTGGCGGTGGTGGACGAGGGCATCCTGTCCCTCACGCGCTTCCAGAGCCCGGATCCGCTGAAGGAGGTCTTCACCCGGCGCGCGCTGGGCGTGGACACCTATGAGACGGTGGGCTGGGCGCTGCTGGTGCCCCCGGGCGGCAACTCCAGCTCCACGGGCGGTGACGAGGGCGGCGCCGAAGGCCGCGTGCAGCCGGTGAAGCCCGTGGCCCTGTGGAGCGGCGTGGTGGAGGTGCCCGCGAGCGGCAGGCTGCGCGTGCCCTTCCAGCTGCCGCAGTACCGGGGCGCGGTGCGGGTGATGGTGGTGACGGCGGGCAGCAAGCGCATCGGCCGGGCCAGCGCGCAGGTGCTGGTGCGCGACCCGCTGGTGCTCCAGACGACGCTGCCGCGCTTCCTCACCCAGAACGATGACCTCCAGATCCCCGTCTTCGTCACGAACCTGTCCGGCAAGGCGCAGGAGGTGAAGGTGACGCTGGCCGCGGAGGCGCTGGCGGTGCCGGGGCTCGCGATGCCGGAGGGCCTGGGCTCGCCCCTGGAGCTCAAGGGCAGGAGCGAGGGCCGCGCGAAGCTGGAGGACGGCAAGTCCCGCACCTTCGTGTTCCAGGGCCGCGCGGTGCAGTCGGTGGGCGCGGCGCGGCTGACGGTGACGGTGGAGGGCGGTGGCTACACGTCGCGCGAGCAGCTGGACGTGCCGCTGTCGCCCGCGGGCCCGCGCGAGCGCCGCATCCAGCAGGTGGAGCTGGCGCAGGGCACCACGGACGTGAAGGCGCTGCTCCAGGGCTGGGTGCCCACCACGGAGCGCACCACCGTCTGGGTGACGAACAACCCGTACGCGAAGTCGCTCCAGCACCTCTCGTACCTGGTGCGCTACCCCCACGGCTGCATCGAGCAGACGACGTCCTCCACGCGGCCCCTGCTGTTCGTGAGCCAGCTGGTGGAGCGCGTGGACCCCACGCTGGTGTCCACGTCGAAGGTGCCGGACATGGTCCAGTCGGGCATCAGCCGGGTGCTGTCCATGCAGACGGCGTCGGGCGGCTTCGCGTACTGGCCGGGCAACACGGAGCCGGTGGCCTGGGGCACGGCCTACGCGACGCACATGCTGCTGGACGCGCGCAAGCTGAAGTACCCCGTGCCGGAGGACCGCCTGGACAGCGCCATCGCGTGGATGGGCGACGAGCTGACCCGCACGGAGGGGCGCGTGGCGCAGGACGGGCACTCGGAGCAGCACGCCGAGCCGTACATGCACTACGTGCTCGCGGTGGCGGGCAAGGGCCGCAAGGCGCGCGCGCTGGCCATGGTGAACGGCCTGGAGGCGGAGGCGAAGAAGCAGCCGCTCACCGGCGAGCAGCAGGAGGACCTCTACCTGCTCAAGGCCGCGCTGTGGCTGTCGGGTGACCGGCGCTACGAGCGCGACCTGCGCAACCCGGACGTGTCCAACGTCACCGACGAGCGGAAGAACAGCTGGTCGTTCTATTCGGACCGGCGCCGCCGCGGCCTGATGCTGAGCACCTTCCAGGACCTCTTCGGCGACGCGCCGGAGGGCGAGCCCCTGGCGCGCATGGTGGCGACGGCGCTCCAGTCGCGCACGTCGGCGTACTACTCGACGCAGGAGCTGGTCTGGGGCATCACCGGCCTGGGCAAGCGGCTCCAGGGCTCGGCCACGACCTTCACTCCGCCCACGCTCACCGTGGCGGGCAAGGCGGTGACGCCCGTCGCGGAGAAGGACGCGCGCGTGTCGGACCGCACGTGGGCCCTGGCCCGCGCCAGCGAGCGCGCCAGCCTGTCGCTGGACCTGAAGGAGAAGGGCGGCGGCAGCGTGTACCTCATCCTCAACAGCGAGGGCGTGCGCACCACGCCGGAGGTGAAGGCGGGTGGGAAGGGCCTGACGCTCAAGCGCACCTGGCGCACGCTGGACGGCACCGCGCTGGACCTGAAGGCCACGCCGGTGAAGCTGGCGGACCTCATCTACGTGGAGCTGGCGGTGACCAACACCACGGGCGAGCGCGTGCAGAACATCGCGCTGGTGGACCGGCTGCCGGCGGGCTGGGAGATCGAGAACGCCCGCCTGGGCCGCGGTGGCGGCGTGGACTGGGCGGACGCGGAGTCGCTCTGGGCGCCGGACTACGTGAACGTGCGCGACGACCGCATGGAGGCCTTCGGCGCGCTGGCCGCGGGCGAGACGAAGAAGGTCGTCTACGCGGTGCGCGCGGTGACGGCGGGGTCGTTCACGCTGCCGTCCGCGGAGGCGGAGGCGATGTACGACTCCTCGCTCTGGGCCCGTGATGCGGCGGGCACGGTGCAGGTGGTGGGGCCCTGGAAGGAAGACCTGCTCTAGGGCTCCATGCTTCGCGTTCGCTTCAGGAAGTGGGCGGGGGTGGCGCTGGCGGGGCTCGTGCTCATGGGCGCGGCCCTGCTGGCCGCCTGGTGGGTGCCGCTGCCGGAGCGGCTGGCGGCGCCCCCCTCGGTGGTGATGGCGTACCGGGACGGGACGCCCGCGTACGTCTTCCTCGCCCCGGACGAGCGGTGGCGCATGCCCGCGCCGAAGGACCGCATCGACCGGGCCTACCTCCGGGCCCTGGTGGCGCTGGAGGACAAGCGGTACTTCCGGCACCCGGGCGTGGATCCGCTCGCGGCCGTGCGCGCCCTCGGGCTCAACCTGAGCCGGGGGCGCCGGGTGTCGGGCGCGTCCACGTTGACGATGCAACTGGTGCGCGTGCTGGAGCCCCGCCCCCGCACGTTCACCTCGAAGGTGATCGAGTCGTTCCGCGCCGCGCAGTTGGAGCTGCGGCTGTCGAAGCAGGAGCTGCTGGACGCGTACCTCCAGTTCGTGCCCTACGGGCGCAACGTGGAGGGCGTGGAGGCGGCGGCGCTCGCGTACTTCGGGCACACGGCCCAGCACCTGAGCCCGGCGGAGATCGCCACGCTGCTGGCGGTGCCGCAGAACCCGAACCGGCGCTTCCCGTCGCCGGACAACCTGGACCGGCTGCGCTCGGCCCGGGACGACATCGCGAGGCGCCTGCTGGACTCCGGCGGCCTGGGGGTGGACGGGGTGTCGCGCGAGGCGGTGCTGGCGGAGGTGCGGGAGACGCCGGTGCCGGGCGTGTTGAAGCCGTTCCCCCGCGAGGCGCCGCACGCGGCGGTGTGGCTCAAGGCGAGGCAGCCGGGGACGACGTGGCTCGCGACGACGCTGGACGCGGGCACGCAGCGCTTCGTGGAGCGCACGCTGGGGGACGCGGCCCGGCGGCTGGAGCGGCAGGGCATCCACAACGGCGCGGTGGTGGTGGTGGACCGCGAGTCCGGCGACGTGCGCGCGCTGGTGGGCAACTTCGACTTCTTCGATGAGAAGAACGGCGGGCAGATCATCGGCTTCGCCACGCCGCGCTCGCCGGGGTCGGCGCTCAAGCCGCTGCTGTACGCGATGGGCATCGACCAGGGGCTGGTGGGGCCGGAGACGCTGGTGCCGGACATCCCGGTGTCATACGGCGGCTACCAGCCGCGCAACTTCGACGGGCGCTTCCTGGGGCTCGTGCGGATGCAGTACGCGCTGTCGCAGTCCCTCAACCTGCCCTTCGTGCGGCTCCTGGAGCGGCTGGGCGTGGAGGGCTTCCTGGGCGCGCTGCGCGGCGCGGGCGTCACCAGCCTGGACCCCCGGCCGGGGCACTACGGCCTGTCCGCCGCGGTGGGGGGCCTGGAGGTGACGCCGCTGGAGCTCGCGGGCGTGTACCTGGCGCTGGCGGGGGACGGGAAGGCGAGGCCCCTGCGCGTGCTGCGGGAGGACGCGCCCACGCGCGAGCCCCCCTCACTGATGTCCCCCGGCGCGGCGTGGCTGACGCGGCAGGCGCTGTCGCTGCGAGACCGGCCGGACTTCCCGGAGCGGCGGCGGCTCACGGGGCTGCCGGCGCGGGTGCACTGGAAGACCGGCACGAGCTTCGGCAACCGGGACGCCTGGGCGGCGGGCTCCGGGCCCAGGCACACGGCGGTGGTGTGGCTGGGCAACTTCGACCACGCCTCCAGCGTGCACCTGGTGGGCGCGGAGAACGCGGCGCCGCTGCTCTTCGACATCCTGGAGGGCGTCGGGCCGCGAGGCACGGCGCTCCACGAGGAGGACGCGACGCCGCCGAAGGACCTGGTGAGCGTGGAGGTGTGCGCGTACTCGGGGCACCTGCCCACGGACGCGTGCACGCAGCGCAAGAAGGTGGACGCGGTGCGCACGGCGGTGCCGACGACGCCCTGCCCGTACCATCACCGCGTGGAGGTGGACGTGGACTCGGGGATGGCGGTGGGCCCGGGCTGCCGCGAGGGGCGCCGCACGGAGTCGCGCGTGTACCTGACCTGGCCGTCCAGCCTGCGCCGGTGGTTGGCGGAGCAGCAGCGCCAGCTGCCGGAGCCTCCGCCCATGGCGCCCGGCTGCGTCGTGGGCGGCGAGCGGGACACGCCCGTCATCCTGTCACCCCCCGAGGGCCAGGTGGCGCTGCTCATCCCCGGCCTGGACGCGGAGGCGCAGAAGGTGCCGCTGGAGGCCGAGGCCGCCCACGACCGCGAGCTGACGTGGTTCGTGGACGGCGCCGTGCTGGGCACGGCGAGGGCCGCCGAGCGGCTGTGGTGGAAGCCGTCCGTGGGCACGCACGACATCCTGGTGACGGATGACCGCGGGCTCACCGCGCGCCGGACGCTGGTGGTCCGCGAACGTCAGTAGCGCATCTCCCAGCCCTTCTCGCCACGGGCGTAGTGCGCGCCCGCGGGCAGCTCGCCGTAGAACAGCGCGTCCTTCATGCCCACGACGGACGCGCCGTCGAACAGGCCCACCTCGCCCTTGGCGGGGAAGGTGATGCCCAGCGCCGCGGCGGTGAGGCGCACCGTCTGGCCCGGCGCCACCGTCGTGTCGCCCAGCACCGCGCCCATGGGGGGCTTCACCTGCGTGGGCGCGTAGTCCCCGCCCGCCAGGCTCACCCGCAGGTTCGTGGTCAACGTCATGCCCCGGAGCGACACCGCCTGCGCGCCGTGGTTGCCCACCTCCACCCAACCCTCGCGCGGGTCGAAGGCCTCCAGCACCAGCGTGGACTGCTGCCCCTTCAGCCGCTTCACCTCCGCCATCACGAACTCGCGGCGCACCGTCACGAAGCGCTTCATGTATGCCTTGCCCGCGGTGAACTTCGCGTAGTCCATGTACCCGTCCCCCTGCATCGAGCTGTCGATCAGCGCGTGGAGCTGGTCGATGTACGGGTCCATCACCTGCGAGGTGAAGAGCTCGGCCAGCGCCTTGTCCAGCCGCGCCTCCAGCCGGGCGCGCAGCTCGGGGTTGAGCACCACGCGCGTGCCCATGTTGGAGAACGTCGGCAGGTAGCCCGGGTAGCTCTGCTGCTCCAGCTTGCGCTGCTGGTACATCTTCTCCACCCAGCCATCCAGCAGCGTGAAGCTGAAGAGCGGGTGCTTCATGTTGCTCGTGGTGGCGGACATGTCCGTGATGGTGTTCTGGTACCACCAGCGCGCATCGACGTTGTTCAGGTCCCAGGGCACGTAGCGCCAGCGGCCGGTGATGTCGTCGTGCATGAAGTAGCTCTCGGAGTCCTCCACGTAGTTGTTGGACATGAGCGCGTCCAACACCATGGAGCGCACGTAGGACTCCAGCTCCAGGTTCTTCTCCAGCGCCTCCACGAGCTGCGGCTCCGGCGTGTGGTTGATGACGTCCAGCACCTCCCACAGCGCGTCGTCCGGCTCGCTCTCGTTGGTCTTCTTCTGCCAGTCACCCTGGTAGGGCACCTTCCACGTCTTGAACTCCGTGTCCTTCCAGCCCGCGCGGTAGATGGTCGGGTCGTCGTCCGGGAACTGCCGCGCCTTGACGAAGGCCTTGTTGACCTGCTCCACCTCCAGGAACACGCCCTCGTAGTGGCCGTTCACGGACAGGCGCACGAAGGTCGCCTTCGACGCCGGCACCCGCATCGCCGCCAGCAAATCGTAGGCGATCTTCTCCGCGAGCATCGACGCGTCGGCGTACTCGGCGATCAGGTTGAGGGACGTGCGGCCCTCGAACTTGTCCCCATCCGCGAAGCTCACGTTCCAGCTCTTCTTGTCGAAGTAGCGCGCGGAGGCGCCGCGCAGCCGCACCTTCACCGGGAACGTCTTGCCGTTCGCCTGGAACGTCGCGTCCTGCTCCCCGGTCAACGGGTCCTTCTTGAACTGCTCCAGCACCTCCGGGGGCATGGTCAGCGCGTACTCCGGCACCGACGTCGGGACCTTCGGCAGCGTGAACGGCCGCTCCACCTCCGGCACGGGCTGCGGATCCGCGCCGCCGCCATCCGCGGGGTCCGGGGTGCCCGAGTCCGCCGCGCCGCCATCGGGAGCCCCGGCGTCCGGAGCGCCCGCGTCGGGAGCGCCGGAGCCCGGCGTGTCGGGATCCGTGATGCCGGGATCCGTCACCGAGGGCGAGGAGTCATCGGGGGTCGACGTGCCGCCGCCGCAGGCGACCAGCAGCATCGAGAGGCTGAGCAGGAGTCTGAGACGCATCATCGCCCGACCCGTGAGCAAGCCCCATGCCTTCCCGCCGGAGTGTCAACGGGCCGCCGCCCCCCGCGCGCAGGCCCCTGGGGGCAGCCCATGGGGCCCGGAGCGCCCAGCGGTAGGAAAACACTTTCCCATCCTGGAATGCTCGCCTGCACTCCCAGGGCGCATGTGACGGACCGCGCGACGGGCCCGACCAGGACTGCCCGCCTGCTCGGCGGCACAGGGGAGACAGGCGTCATCGCTTCCGGGGCGGGCAGGCGGGCTACAGCCACGGAGATGCCGCGCTGTGCACGGACGCGGCCGCCGGACCTAGCTTTCTTGAGGGCAGGCTGGAGGACGGCCCGAGTCCGCCAAGGGAGCGATGATGGAGTCCTGGAACCAGACCTCGACTGATGCCGTGCGCGCCCACGCGCCTTCCACGATGAACCGGCGCATCGACGCCCACGTGGAGTCGTGCGTCCGGTACATGGCGGAGCAGGGGGACCGCCCGGAGATGAGCCGCTACCTCGAGAAGCTGGAGCACGAGTGGGACGTGCACCGGACCCTGATCGTGGGGGTCCCCGCCGTGGCGCTGGCCGGCCTGCTGCTGAGCCACAAGGGCGGCCGCGGCCTGCGCATGCTCGGCGGCGTCACCCTGGCCCTGCTCCTCCAGCATGGCCTCACCGGCTTCGGGCCCCTGTCCGTGCTGGTGCGCGCGCTGGGCATTCGCACCCGCCGGGAGATCGACCTGGAGAAGTTCGCCATCAAGGCCCTGCGCGGGGACTTCGAGCGCATCCCCAACGACGGGGGGCCGCTGGCCCGCGCCAACGCCGCCCTCGTCGCCGCGCAGTCCTGAGGGACGCACGCCTCCCCGGCGACAGGGAGGCGCATGTCCGGTGCCTCAGTGCACCAGGGGCGTCGTGTAGCCGCCGCCCAGCGCGGGCATCAGCGCGGGGCCCGGCGTGCTGGAGCCCGGCCTGCGGTCGCCCTGGGTGTCGAAGAAGCCGTTGAGGCCGGCGACGCCGATGGAGAAGTTCGTCACCCAGCCCTCGTCGGGCTTGCCCTCGGCCGCCTTGATGTCGAAGGGCCGCGCGAAGTGCAGGCGCAGCAGCAGGGGCCCCAGCGACAGGTTGAAGCCGACGACGGCGTTGAGCACGCGGTGGTCCCAGAGGTCCCTCGCGCCGTCGCCCACGCCGCCCGCGTCCATCGCGGCGATGGCCTCCAGGTCGCTCAGGAACGCCACCCGGATGATGTCGTTGAGGGGCAGCTGCGCCTCCACGGTGCCGTAGACGAAGTGCTGGCCCAGGAGCCACCGCTCGTCGCCGAAGTTCACGCCGCGCAGGGTGTCGAAGCTGGACAGGTAGTAGGAGCGCGCGTAGCGGCCGCCCACCGTGGTGCCCGCGCCCAGGCGCGTGAAGAAGTTCGTGCGGCCGTAGATGGGGAAGTACCGCTCCGCGTCCAGGCGCAGGTTGCCATACGCCTGACCGTCGAAGGGCTGCACGCCGGCGGTGGCCTCCAGCAGCACGGAGCTGCCCGCGAGCGGCCCGGTCGCGTAGTGGTACTTGATGGTGTCGTAGCCGATGCGCCCGCTCAGCTCCGTCTGGAAGCGGATGTGCTGGTTGTCCGCGCGCCACGCGGACAGGAGGTCCTGGTTCGCCTCGTTGCGCTCCGGGAACGCCAGGTAGAACTCGCTGAAGTCATCCAGGAAGTACTTCGTGCCGCCGATGCTCAGGTCGCCCTGGAGGTAGAAGAAGGTGCTGAGCGGGTAGCGCAGGCTGCCCAGCGCGCCGAAGTAGCGCTCCGACGACACGAAGAACGGCCGCTGCTCCACCGGCAGGTTGTCGAAGGTCTTGTCCACGCGGAAGCGCAGCGACTGGAACAGGCCGCCGCCCCACGTCGAGCGCTTCTCGTCATTGACGTAGAGCAGCAGGCCGTCCGTCAGCTCGAAGGAGCCGTACACCGCCAGCGTGAGGACCACCTGGTGGTCGCGCAGCCGGTCCGACGCGGACGCGAACACCTGGCCCACGAAGCCACCGCCGCCCGCGCCCGCGAAGCCGAAGATGGGCCCCAGCTCGATGTTCTCCCGCTTGAAGGGCCTGTAGGCCTGCGCCTCCGTGAGCGACTTGAGCGCCATGGGGGAGGGCGGATCCGCCTGAGGCTCCTTCGGCGTCTCCAGCGACAGCATGCGCGGCGGGCGCAGCAGGGACGGCTTCCGCTCGCCGCTCATGTGGAAGAGCATCCACAGGCCGCCGTCCGGGCCGGCGCCCGGCTCGAAGACGCCGGTGGTCAGGTCGGTGCGGCGCACGATGCGGCCGTCCGCCAGGAGCTCGTGCAGGTCGGAGCTGCTCTTGTTGAAGGCCACGAAGAACACGCGGCCGTCCGGCAGCGCCAGCGGATCCGCCTCGTCGCGCTCCTCGCTGGTGAGACGCTCGGCCTGGCCCACCGGCGCGTCCGGCTTCACGCGGAAGAGGTTGTACTTGCGGTGCGACGTCGCGTCGGACGTGTAGATGATGCCGGACGGGCCCCAGGTGAGCTGGCGCTCGGCGAAGGCGTCGTCGGTGAGCTTGCGGATGGGGGCGTCCTCGCCCTGCGTCAGGTCCAGCAGGTACACGTCGCGCAGGCCCGCGTCGTTGATGCCGATGAACGCGATGTAGCGCCCGTCCGGGGAGAAGGCCGGCGAGTAGATGGCCAGCACGCCCTGCCTGTCGACGCGGTACGTGCGCCGGTCCCCCGTCTCCAGCTTCACGCTGAGCCCCACCTCCGTGCCGATGCCGGTGCGGACGGCGGACCGCCGCACCAGCACGTCCGTGGCGCGCTTCTCGGAGACGTGCACGTAGTCCTGCACGTACAGCACGTCGCGCCCGGTGCGCTCCGCCACGAACGCGAGCTTGTCCCTGGTCAGCGCGAAGTTGCGGCCGGACACCGGGTGCAGCGACTCCACGCCCGGCACGCCGTCACCCGCCACCTTCACCGTCTTGCCCGGCGTGCGCGGATCCGTGAGGTACAGCCGGCTCTCGCCCGTCTCCGGCACGATGGTGCGCAGCGCCAGCACGTTGCCGTCCGGGCCGCTGGCCATCGCGGTGACGATCCCCGGCGTCTCGCCCAGCGAGTCCAGCGCGGGCGCCGTCTGCGACGACTCCAGGTACGTCTTGAACGACCGGCGCTTGAGCCAGTTCTCGAACCGCGCGGAGATGCGCTTGGGGTCATCCCCCGTCAGCCGCTCCAGCAGCTCCTCGAACTTGAGCGACGGCGAGTCGCGCGAGCCGCCCACCAGCCGGGGCGCCTCCTCCAGGAGCCGCTGGGTGATGCCCGCGCCGTACTCCTCCTCCAGGAACGCCACGCGCGCCTGGCCGACCTTGTAGATCCACAGGTAGCCGTAGGGCCCGGGGGAGAAGAAGTCGAGGAACGCATAGCCCTTCATCAGGTCCGGGTTCACCAGCAGGTCCCGCACCATCATCTCCGCCTCGGGGTCCAGGCCGCGCTTGGCGTAGAACTCCGCCAGGCCTTCGATGAACCACAGCGGATAGCCGCCCAGCGGATCCCCGAAGGTCTTCGCCTGCTCGGCCACGGTGCGCACCTTCTGGATGGTGAACTGGTGCGCCAGCTCGTGCGTGCTGACCTCCTCGAAGAGGTGGTGGTCGCCCAGGTACGGCAGCGACAGCTTCAGGTCCTCCGTGGAGGTGACGCCCAGCGTGCCCTCGGAGACCGCGAACACGTTCGTCTGCAGGAACTCCGCGTAGCTGCTGTAGAGGATGTACGGGAACGTCTCCGTGGGGACGTACTTGAACTGATCCACCAGGTACCGGTACGCCTCCTCGACGATGGGCGCGGCCCGCTCGGCCACCTCGCGCTCGCGCTCGTAGAAGTAGAAGCGCACGCCGCCCGTCTTCGCGCCCAGGTCCCTCGCGTAGGTGTACTTGAAGCCGCCGTCCGCGCTGCCTCCCAGCATCAGCGGCGCGCCGGAGAACACCGCGCCGCCGTCCGCGCTGGTGATGTCCGCGACGGTGCCCGCGTCACCCGCCGTGCCGCCGTCCACGCCGGTGATGTCCGCGACGGCGCCCGCCTCTCCCGCCGTGCCGCCGTCCGCCAGCGCCACCACGCCCGGGGGGGGGATGCCGCCGTCGGGCAGGCCCGTGACCGCCGGAGGGACGCCGGCGTCGGACGCGCCCATGTCGAGCGCGATGCCATCCGGCCTGGGCATCGAGTCACGCGGCGCCGGCGACGACACGTTGCCGGAGGGCGTGACCTCCGCGCCTTCCGGCGGTGACTGGCTGTCGCCCGTCTCGGACGACGTGGTGGGCGCCTGCGGGTTGGGGCCGCCCTGCGTGCCGGGCGGCTGATCATGCGCGGTGTGGTCGGCGGGCTTCGCCAGGCCGGTGGCGGCGGGCCCCACGAGGATGTCGATGTGCCGCCACTCGAACTCGAAGCTGTTCACGGGCGTCTTCCCCGCGCGCCGGGGAACGACGAAGACCTGGGCCAGCGCGAGCTCCGGCAGGAGCAGGGCCAGCAGCACGGCGATGACGTGCGGACGGGGGTTCAAAAAGCACCTCGGAAAGGCGAGGAGACAGGCTATCAGGGGCCCGGAGGAAGGCTCCCTCTCCCACCGGAAACGCACAAGCGGTCGTTTTGTTTCTTTGCGTTGCGGTGGACGTCCCGGCTCATCTCCCTCTGCGCGCGCCGGGGGACTTGGCGTCGGTCGGGATCGCCCGGTATGGAGGAGGGAATGAATCGTTTCCCTCTCGTGCTGACCATCGCGTCCCTCGCCGTCGGTTGTGGCAAGGACAGTTCCGCAAACAAGGCCGAGTGTCAGGTTGAAGCCATCGACCTGACCGGATGTGACAGGTCGACGTTGAGTGCCGTCCAGGCCGAGGGCATCTGGAACGCGAACATCAACTTCGATGACGGCTATACGGGCCCCTCGTCCATCCGCTTCTCGCCCGGGGAGCCGCTGGTCGTCGGCCTCGCCATGACGGCGAAGCAAGTCACTGCGGACACCTTCTACCTGGCCGGCGACGCGACGGGCTCGGACGGCTCGGCGGTGCGCTACGCGTTCTCCGGCTGCAAGGCCTCCGGGCCGGGCGAGGTGCTGGGCGTGGCGCGCGTGTGCCGCAACGGCGCGACGGTGCTCCAGGGCACCTTCACCGCGAGGCGCGTGGAGCGGCGCGCCGGCGAGGCCGAGTCCGACCGCGTGGAGCTCCTGGGCCAGGGCGTGCTGCCGCGGGGCGCCGCCAACGGCGTGTCGGTGGCGGGCGACTACGCCTACGTCATCGCGGGCAGCGAGGGGCTGTTCGTCTTCAACGTGAGCGACCCCGCGCACCCGACGCTGGTGTCCGAGCAGAAGCTCCCCTCGGAGACGTACACCAGCACGCTCATCAGCGGCACGACGCTCTACCTGGGCACCTACGCGACGGGCATCCGCATCTGCGACCTGGCCGCGAACCCGGCGGTCCCCACCTGCGACAAGACGGTGCTGGCGGACCTGACGGTGCGGGTGGACGGCATGGCGAAGGAGGGCAACCTGCTCTACGTGGCGTCGCCGCTGCCCAAGTCGGACATCGTCATCCTGGACGTGACCCAGCCGTCCGCGCCGACCCTCGTGGTGCGCTACACGGTGGAGGGCTCCTCGCCGGACCTGAGCGAGTACCCCTACGCGCTGGCGGTGCAGGACGGCCGGCTGTACGTGAGCAACTGGAGCTACGGCATGACGGTGACGGACCTCGCGCCGCTGGCGACGACGACGAAGCTGCCCAAGATCCTGGGCCGCTTCGCCGGGCCCTCCACCAGCGCGCTGGCGGTGGGGAAGCTGGGGGACGCCACCGTCGTCTACCAGGGCTCGGACGCGTGGGGGTCCTCACTCCTGGCGTTGGACGCCACGCACCCGGAGAACATCGTGCAGCGCGGCGAACTGGCCCTGCGGCCCGAGGCGACGCTGGGCGGCATGGCCCTGTCGGGCACCACGCTCTACGTGGCCAACTACCAGGACGGCCTGCGCGTGTATGACGTCTCCACGCTGGGGACGCCCAAGGCCGCCGGGTACTTCAACACCTGGAGCGAGACGGACGCGGGCCGCGGCCTGAGCTACTTCGACGGCTTGCAGGGCGTTCACGTGGCCAACGGGCTGGTGTATGGGTGGGACACGACGCGCGGACTGCTCATCTTCCGCCACACCCCGTGACGCCAAGGCTGTGTCATGACCCCGTTGAACGGATGTGGCCGCTGCCAGACCCTCCCCGAGACGCCGGACGTACCGGGGCGCCTCTTCCTGTGGCCGCCCGTGGGCCACAGCATGGGCAAGCTGGTGGCCCACCTGCGTGACTCGGGGGGCACGTATCAGCTGCGCGCCGACGCGCAGTGTGTCGTGGTGGGGATGGGGGTGGGCGGCCTGCGGCAGCTCTCCACGCACCTGCGCAACGTGCTGACGGCGGAGGAGGTGCGGGGCACGCGCGCCCTCTTCGTCGAGGGCGACGGCGAGCCGGGCATGGCGGACTTCCCGCGCGTGGACTCACTGCAGCGGCTCACCATGCTGCAGCAGTCCGGGTGGCTGGTGGACATGCTGTCGGAGTCGCGGCTCACCACGTTCTTCCAGCCCATCGTCCACGCGCAGGACACCTCCCGGGTCTTCGCGCACGAGGCGCTCCTGCGCGGGCGTGAACGGGATGGCGCGCTGGTGCCGCCGAACCGGCTGTTCGACACGGCGCGCGAGGCGGACCTGCTGTTCCAGTTGGACCTGTCCGCGCGCACCACCGCCATCCGCGAGTCGGTGCGGCACCAGCTGCGCACGCACCTGTTCGTCAACTTCACGCCCACGGCCATCTACGATCCGGCCTACTGCCTGCGCTCCACGGTGGCCGCCATCCGCGAGTCGGGCATCCCGGAGTCGCACGTCGTCTTCGAGGTCGTCGAGTCCGACCGGGCCGCGAACGCGGCGCACCTGCGGGCCATCGTGGACTTCTATCGCGCGGCGGGCTTCCAGGTGGCGCTGGACGACCTGGGGGCGGGCTACTCGTCGCTGAACCTCATCCACCAGCTCCGGCCGGAGTTCATGAAGCTGGACATGGAGCTGGTGCGGGGCGTCCACGCGGACCCGTACAAGTCCTCCATCGTGCAGAAGCTGCTGGAGATCGCCCGGCAGCTCGGCATCCAGACGGTGGCCGAGGGCATCGAGACGCCCGAGGAGCTGTCCTGGGTGCGCCGGCACGGGGTGGACTTCGTGCAGGGCTACCTCATCGCGAGGCCCGCGGAGGCGCCGGCCCGTGCCACCCCGCGCATCACGGATTGAGCAGGGTGTTGGCCGTGCTCGAGCGCTCCAGGTTCGCGGCGCGCGCCAGTCGCAGCTCGTCGCCCGCGTTCTGCAGGGCGATGCGCGCGGCGTAGATGTCGCGGCGGTTGGCGGCATCTCGCGCGACGGCGATCTGCGCGCGGATGCGCTCGGAGTGGACCACGATGGTGCCCTGTCCGAAGGTCGAAGCGCTCTGGCCCACGACGGAGAAGTCCTCGTCGGCGATGCCCAGGGCGTTGTCCACGCCCAGCTCACCCTGTTCCAGCGCCTGGTCCGCCGCGAGCATCCACTGGCCGCCGGACTGGATGCGCGCCAGCCGTTGTTGCCGGGCGCGCTCGGCCTCGTAGGCGCGCTGTTCGTGCGTGTCCACCTGGGTCTGCACGGACTGGGTGCGCTCGGTGGCCTGCGCGTCGCGGGCTTCCACTTCCTTCTCCAGGTCCGCGACGCGCTGGCGCAAGCGGGTCAGTTCCTCATTGGCCGAGGCTGCGGCTTGCGTCGACGGGGGCTGCTCCTGCGCGCCCTGGGGCGCTTGCGCCGTCGGGTTCGAAGGTGTCACGGCCGACGTGCCACCCTGGTCTGGCGTCGTCGTACCTTGCGGCGTGGCGGTCCCAACCCCAGCCGCGCTCGCGCCGCCCGTCGCGCTCTCCGGTGTGGTCGGCGTGGAAGCCTCCGTCGTCGTGACTTGCGGTGTGGCGGTTCCGGTCGTCCCAGCGCCACCCGTCGCGGGCTCGGGCGTGGCGGTCCCGGTTCCCGTCGTCCCGGCTGCGCTCGTGCCGCCCGTCGCGCTCTCCGGTGTCGTCGGCGCGGGAGCCTCCGTCGTCGTGCCCTGGGGCGCGGTGGTTCCGGTCCCCGTCGTCCCGGCGGTGCCCGCGCCACCCGTCGCGGTGCCCGGCTCCTGCACGGTCACTCGGGACGTATCCAGCGGCTGCTCACCCGTGCCGCCAGGCGCCACGGAGCCCGGCGCCGTCGAGGAGGTCGCGTCCGTATTGTAGGTGCCTCCGAAGCCCGGCGCTTCCGCGCTCGTGGGACCCGACGTCGGCGATGTCCCGGCGGCGCCCGCCCCCGTGCTGGACTGCCCCGCGGTGGTTCCCCCCACGGTCGAAGCGGTTCCCGCCGCCCCCGCCCCTGTGTCGGGCTGTTCCGTGGAGGTCCCGGCTGTGCCCGCGCCCCCCGTACCCGTCGAGGGCTGGGATTCATCCGTCTCGCCAGAGGCGGGCTGCTGATCAAAGACCGTGGGAACGGGGGGCGGCACATAGGTCTGCGACTGCTGGACCGCGACGTCGCCGGACGTCACGGGAGGACTGCCATCGGGCAGCAACGGCGTCAGTCCGCGGTAGTTGCCCTGGGTCGGGTCCGTCGGAGTCTGGATGGCATATCCCTGGGGAGGACGCGCACCGTCCAGGTCGTCCGCGGCCTGCTCATAGGCATCCTGAAGGGCCGCGGCGGCGGGATCCCTCACGGACGGATCCTCTGGAGGCAACGGCACCACGTCCTGCGACTGTCCCAGGCTCAACCCCGCGATGATGGCGATCCAGAGGCGCATGCCTTGAAGATGTCCACGCGCGAACGCTTCCACATCGCCGCCAGCGCGCCCGCGCCCGCCGGCCCGCCAGGGCTCAAGCCTTCGAGCGCCGGGACAGCAGCTCGTCCGCCGCGCGCCGGCCCGTCTCGAGCGCGCCATGCACGGTGCCCTCGTCGCCACCCACGTGCGTGGCCTCGCCAGCGAAGAAGAGCGTCCTGCCCACGGGCTTCGCGAGCGCCTCGACGGCATCCATCGCGCCCGAGGGGATGACCGCATAGCCGCCGCGCGTGTACGGCTCGCCCTGCCAGTCCTGCACGCGCCACGCCTCCAACCGAGCGTTCAGCTCACGCACCGAAAAGGGGAAGAGCTGGGACAGGCCCCGGAGCGCGTGTCCCAGCACGGCCTGCTCGCTCAAGCGGGACAGCGACGCGGCGGCCGGGCCGCCACTCCAGCCCACCAGGTGCCGCGTGCGGCGGTGGGGCGACAGCGTCCACCACGTGGGGAACGAGGAGGTGGGCGAGTGGAAGAAGCCGAAGCGCGCAGTGGCCTCCTGCTCACGCCAGAACGCCGTGCGGAAGCGCAGGAGGACCTTGACCAGGGAGCCCATCGCCAAGCGGTTCCAGGCGCGCTCCTGTGTCCGCACGCGCGGCACGAAGCGCACGGCGCCGGGCGCGGGTGGCTTCGCCTGCAGCACGCCCACGGGCAGCGTCACCACCGCGTGCTCACCCTGGAACGTCCCCAGCGGAGTGCCCTGCCGGGTCCGGGCCCGCACACGGACCGAGCCCGGGCTCCAGCGCACCTCCTCGGCCACGGCGTTGAGGAACAGCGTGCCGGGCCTCGCGAGCAGCTTCGCGGCCATCGCCAGCGGGACGCGGTCGTACCCCTCCAGCACGCGAGAGGGCATCGTGCCGCCAGAGGCGTCAGCGGTGCGCTCCATGCGCGCGATGGCGAGCGTGCTCGCGACGTCCGGAGCCGCCGCGTAGAAGCCCCGGACATACGACCGTGCCATCGCGCACACGAGGGGCGTCCATGCGTGGATGCGCGCCTGCTCCTTCACCCACGCCGCCATGGGGCGGTCGGGGCCCCTCGCGGACATCAAGGGCGCATGGAACGCGAAGGCGTCCTCGCGCTCCTCCAGCTCTCCCCGCCACAGGAGCGCATGCGTGTCGTTGCACGGGCTCACCGTCAAACCTGCCCGGTGGATCCGCTTCAGCAGCGCGGAGGGCCTGCCATGGACGAACTCAGCCCCCAGCTCCAGGGACACGTCCGTCACCGGGTCCCGGAGCGTCGCCACGCGGCCGCCCACGCGGTCGCGCGCCTCCAGCACGATGACCCGCAGGCCCTGGTCCAGCAAGCGCTCGGCCGCGGCGAGCCCCGCGACGCCAGCCCCCAGGATGACGACATCCGCCTTGTGGTCCATGCCGCTCCTGCTCCGCCGCGCGGACGGGGCCCCATCGCGGAAGACGACGCCCGCGACCCCACGGATGAGCGGGGCCGCGGCCAGGTCCCCTCCCACGCGGGAGAGGAACGGGGAGGGGAGAGACGGCGCTAGTAGGTCTTCGGCGAGCTGCTGGAGCCCGTGCTGGAACCCGTGTCCGGGTTCATCGTGGAGTCCTGCTCGCCGCCCAGGTTCTTGTTGGAGTCATCCATGCCCGAGCCGCCGGTCCCCTCGTTGATGGACTTGTCCGGCGACATCACGTCGGTGCCCGAGCCGCCCGTGCCCGTGCTCGGCGAGATGCTGGTCGCCATGTTCCGCTCGTCCTTCACCTGGAAGCTGGCGCGGATCTCCTGGCCCTCCTTCAGGCTCTTGGCGTTCTTCAGGCTCGGGTCGGTGAACTGCGTCTTGCTGTCGATGTCCAGCGGCACCACCGCGCCGTTGTCGCTGCTGATGTAGACCTTCTTGCTCTCGCTCTTGACGACCCGGCCTGTCAGCTCGTTCGAGCCCATCGTGCTCGAGGACGAGCCCGAGCCGCCCGTGGCATCCGTGCTGCCCATGCTGCCGCCGGAGGAGCCCTGCGTGCTGCCAGATGATGTCGACGGCTGCTGCGAGCCCTGCGTCGTGCTGTCCTGCGCGAAGGCCACGCCCGAACCCAGCAGCGCCACGGACGCGAAAACCCCAATGAGCTTCTTCATGGAACTCTCCCGGATGATGTGAGTGGGACGAGCGGCCCCCTCGGAGGCCGCTCGTTGGGAAAAAGCTAGGGGTGGTGGTGGCAGGGGACAGGTCGGAGGGGGGAGACCGCGTGCGTGCCCGTTCCCTCTCCGACCCGTGGGACGTGGCCCGGACACGACAACCGGCGCTCCGGCCGTCGGGTGGGGTGCTTGAAGCCTTTGCGGGATTCACCTAGCGTACTGGGCAAAACGCGGAGCCTGGCCGCATGGCCTGCGCTCCGCCAGGAGACCGTGACCTCGATGCCCCCGTCCGCCAGGCCCTCCGCGCCGCAAGCCCAGCCCCAGGAACTGCCTGTCCCGTCCTACCCCGCCGTCGAGGCCTTCATCGAGAAGGCCTCCGCCAGCGACATCCAGGCGCTCTTCGCGCCCGTCAAGGAGGGGCTCGCTGGCCTCAAGGGACCCCGCGCGGAGATCGGCAAGAAGGCCCAGGCTGCGATCGCGCGGTCCGAGGAGCTGCTCGGCATGCTCGTGGATGTCCGCGAGAGGCTCGTCGAGGAGTCGAAGCAGTCCAAGGGCCGGAAATGACTGGCTTTTCCGGAGCCTGGTCGATTTCTTGTCACCAGCAGGCAACCGGCGGCCGACTCTCCCGATAATCCATTGAAAGAGCCACGGGATGATCCCCGGCTCCCCTTTTGAATCAACGCTGGCACCAGCGCGGAGGCTGAAATGAGCGTCAAGATCGACAGCGGCATGATGGGTCCGAACCTGCGCATGAACACCCAGATGACCACGGCTCGGCAGACGCCGAACACGAGCTTTGGCGCGCGCGTGCAGAACGGCCTGAACAGCACCGTCGGCGCGGTGGGCGCCGGCGTGGGCGCGGTGGCGGGCTTCGTCCCCGGCGCGGGCATCGTCTCCGCGGCCGTCTCCTCCGCCCAGACCTTCTCCGGCGCCTCCGGCTCCGGCATGCAGGGTGGCCCGTACGTGGGCGTGATGAGCACCGGCGCCGGCGCGGTGCCGACCACCAACCTGCCTGGCGTCGGCACGGGCACGTCCACGGGCAGCTCCACCGCGCTGGGCACCAGCGTCGGCGGCGTCAGCTCCGGTGGTCAGGTGTCGGACCAGCTGACCAACAACAGCAGCCTCAAGACGATGATGGACGACAACGTCAAGCTGCTGAACCTCCAGTCGGCCATGCAGCACGAGTCGCAGCTCTTCACGGCTGTTTCCAACGTGATGAAGTCGCGGCACGATACGACCAAGAACTCCATCGGCAACATCCGCTAGTCTTCACGGACAGCGGAATCTGACCGGTGCAAGGAAGGCGGCCCACGACGGCCGCCTTCAGTGCTTCCGGCGACAGGAAAGGAAGCGCGACGTCCATGGCGGAGACCCCTTCGGAGATTGCCAACAGCCTCGTGCCCCTGGCGCGCCAGCCGGCCATGGTCCTGCTGGAGTCCGGCTATCTGTGGCTGGACATGGGTCACTTCGACAAGGCCAAGGAGGTCTTCGTCGGCGCCGCCGCGCTCATGCCCAAGAGCGAGGTTCCCCAGATTGCGCTGGGCGCCGTGGAGTTCGCGCAGGGCAAGCACGACAAGGCCCTCGCGGCCTACCGGGTCGCCCAGCGGCTCGCACCCCTGTCGTCGCTGCCCCGGGCACACGCAGGCGAGGCCCTGTTGTTCATGGGCAAGGTGCCGGAGGCCCTCAAGGAGCTGAAGGCCGCCATCGACCTGGAGCCGGACAGCGACGGCGCGAAGCTGGCCCAGGCGCTCATCCAGGCGAAGGAAGCGGGGGCCCTGCCGCCGCCGAAGAAGTAGTCGCTGAGAAGAAGGAGGTACGTCGATGGCTGTCGGTGGAGTCGGACGTGGGGGTGGGAAGGGCCGCGCGGGCGGTGTCAAGGGGGCGTCCGGTCCGTCGGGGGCCTCCGGCGCGTCCTTTGGCGGCAAGGTGGACCGCACGGAATCGCTCGTCGGGCCTTCGGGTCTGGTAGGCTCCAGCAACGTTCAGGGCCCCCAGGCCACGGATCCGATCGCGGCGCAGGCGCTCGCCATCGCCAAGCGGCTGAAGAACGGGGGCTTCAAGAGCAAGGAGGAGGCGACGAAGGCGCTCGTCTCGGAGGTGCTCCAGGAGAAGTTGAACATGAAGTCCGCTGCCCTCACGGGCCGCATCGCCGGGGCGCTGCAGGATGATCCCCGGCTGAACCAGGTTCTCGAGCGGCTGTGGTCCAAGGCCGAGTGAGCGCGCCGCTTGCCTCTGGGTGAAGACAGGAAGGTCATCCTGGAGAAGTACGGCCCGTACGTGCGGTCGCTCGCGGCCACCGTGCGCAAGCAGTTCAATGCCCAATTGGAGCTGGATGAGCTGCTGGCCTACGGGCAGATCGGCCTCCTCGAAGCCGCCGAGCGCTTCGACCCCAAGGTTGGCGCCAACTTCCTTACCTTTGCCCACTACCGCATCAAGGGCGCCATCTTCGATGGCCTGAGAAAGATGGGCGTCCTGCGGGGCTCGGACGCCCGCACCGCCTACCAGGGCGAGCGCGCGACGGCGTATCTGGGAAATCTGGCGGACCGCGAGCAGGGCGCAAGCAACCGCGGGTCGTCATTCGACGATGATATTGGTGACATCTCGGATGCCGTGGCGGGCCTCGCGGCGGTGTTTGCAGCGGGGGCGGAAGGGGCGGAGGCGGCGGGCTACGTGGATGAATCGCTCCCGGCGGATCAACGCCTGGAGATGGAGCAGTTGAAGAACCGGGTGCGCTCGGCCATCGAGAAGCTTCCGGAGAAAGAGCGCAAGCTCCTGCAGGGCTATTACTTCCAGGGTCGTACGCTGGAAGAGGCAGGGGCGGAGATCGGGCAGTCGAAGAGCTGGGCATCGCGGCTTCATGCGCGGGCCATTGATCGGCTCAAGGAACTCTTGAACGAGGAGGAGGAACTCCCTCCCACCTCGACGGATGCAAGGAGGGTGTCACATGGCGGCTCCGATGAGCGGCATCTCCGCGGGACAGGTGGCGCAGCAAAAGCTGCAGGATCAGGGCGCGCAGCAGACGCAGAAGACGGGCGCGTCGAAGTTCGACGGAGTTCTCGCTGACAAGGCCCAGGGCGCCGGCCAGGTGGACGCCGCCCAGAACGTCAACAAGGCCCAGGCCGCGCAGGCCACCCAGAAGGTGGACACCGTCCGCCAGGTCGAGACCGTCAACAAGGCGGAGAAGGCCAACCTGAACAAGGTGAGCGGCGCCGCCCAGCAGCCCGCCACCGCCAAGGGCGCCGAGCCCGTGGACGCGAAGGCCGAGGCCTCCAAGACGACCAAGTCGGGCGGCATGGTGTCCGACCTCGTCTCGGGCCTGGAGAAGGGCCAGGTCAGCATGGACAAGCTGATCAAGGAGGCCTCCTCCGGCAAGAACATGTCCAACGCCGAGCTGCTTGGTCTCCAGGCGTCCATGTACAAGTACTCGCAGGAGCTCGACCTCACGTCGAAGGTCGTCGAGAAGGCCACCAGCGGCCTGAAGGACGTCGTCAAGACGCAGGTCTGAAGTCCCACCCGCCGGGCCATGGCGGCATGTGAAGGGCGGTCCCTCCCAAAGTCGGGAGGGGGCGCCCTTCCGCGTTTTGCAAGGGCCCTGTTAAGCTACGCGCGCCCATGACTCGCCGAACGCCCGTCTTCGCCGCCCCGCTCCTCGCCCTGCTGTTCCTCACTGGCTGCTCCATCGAGCTGCAGCACGAGCTGACGGAGGCGGACGCCAACGAAATCTACGTCCTGCTCAGCAAGAACGGCATCAACGCCAAGAAGGAGAAGTCGGAGGGCGGCAATGAAGTGCGCTTCACCATCGTCGTCCCCAAGGGCGACGCCGCGCAGGCCGCGGAGCTCTTGAAGCGCAACTCGCTGCCGCGCCCGGTGGAGAAGGGCCTGTCCCACTTCGCCAAGGGCAGCATGGTGCCCACCGCCACGGAGGAGCGCGCCATGCTCCTCAAGGCCATGGCGGGTGAGGTCTCCAACGCGCTCAACCAGATCGACGGCGTGCTGGAGGCGCGCGCCATCGTGATGGTGCCGGAGAACAACGACCTGTCGCAGCCGGAGAACAAGCCGATGCCGTCGGCCTCCGTGTTCATCAAGTACCGCACGCTGGAGGGCGGCAAGCCCCCCGTCACGGTGGACGCGGTGAAGCAGTTCGTCGCCAGCTCCGTGTCGGAGCTCAAGCCGGAGGCCGTCACCGTGCTGATGACGGAGGCCATGGCCCCCACGGCGGAGACCACGGAGACCAACCGCCTGCAGGACGTGCTCGGCGTGCGCATGACGGCCGCCAGCGCCAGCACCTTCAAGATGATCCTCGGAGGCGCGTTCGCGCTCATCCTGGCGATGATGGGCGTCACCGCGTGGACCTTCATGCGCGGGGGCTCGGGTGGCGCGGCCCCTGCCGCGGCGGCACGTCCCGCGCGTGCGCGCGGCGGTCGCGCGGAGTAGTCCCGCACGTCGCTTCCCGCGGCCCTCCTGGGGTGGACCGCGGGACGCGTCCTCCAGGCCGGGGACGCGCCTTCTATTTTCAGCGGGCCACCTGGGGGCCCGCGAGGTGACCGTTGGATTCCTTCTTCACCTCGCTCAGCAAGCGCCAGACCATGATGCTGCTCACCGCGGTCACCTTCGGGGGCCAGGAGAGCACGGCGGCGCTGGAGCACCTGCCCGACGAGGAGAGCGCGCTCCTGCGCCACCGCGCGCAGGAGATCCTCCAGATTCCGCGCGAGAAGCGCCTGCCCGCCGTGGTGCAGGAACTCAAGCGCCTGATGAAGGACCGGCGCGGCCAGCTGTGGAGCGCGGATCCGGAGCGGCTGGCGGCGCTGCTCCAGCGTGAGCGCGGCGCGCTGGTGGAGGTCACGCTGCGCGCGCTGCCCGGCAACATGGCGGAGGCGGTGCGCGGCCACCTGCCGCCCTCGCGCGTGAAGCTCACCCGCGACGTGCGGCCCCAGGTCCTGGACATCATCCGCTGGAAGCTGGAGGAGGCGCTGGCGCGCGAGGTCGCTGGCCAGTCCGCGGGCTTCAAGTTCGCGGATGTGCTCAACCTCCAGACGCGTGAGCTGCTCACCGTGAGTGATCGCCTGGGCGCGCGCGTGCTCGGCCCCGCGCTGGCGGGCCTGCCCGAGGAAGAGCTGAACGGGCTCATGGAGTCGCTGCCGCCGGACCTGCTCCAACTGGCGAGCAAGTCCGTGGCGGCCAATGCGCCGCGCAAGCTTGCGGAAGAGGACGCGCGCGCGCAGCTCAACCTGCACGACGGCTTCACCCGCCTGGCCGGTGCCATCCGCAGCGCGGGCGTGCAGCGGCTGGCGCGCGCGTGCGTGGCGCAGTCGCCGGAGTTCGCCGCGCGCATGCTGGAGAAGCACCGCGGTGAGTTCGGCCACCTGCTGGCGAAGTGGGTGCGCGAGGAGCGCTCACGGCCCACGGCCCGCGGCGACGGCGGACGCACCGACATCGTCATGGACCTGGAGCGGCTGGCCCTGCGCGGCCTCATCGAGCGGCCCGTGCGGTTGACCGCGCCACCGCCGCGTCCCTCCGCCGTGCTGCCGCCACCGCCGGGAGCGCGCAAGCCGGCGCCGGCAGGGGTCCGCCCCGCAGCGGCTCCGGGGGGCCGTCCTGCGGCCCCCGCGCCGCGCGAAGGCCTGCGCACCACCGCGCCGGATCCGTCGCGCGCGCCCGCGCTCCGGGCTCCCAAGGCGCTGCGGGGTGGCGCCGCCGCTGGCGAGGCTGCGGGGGAGGCCGGTGCCCGCCGCGACTTCATGGCCGAGCGCGCGGCCCGTCGTGCGGGTGCGGCCTCCAGCCGTGACGGAGGGCCGGGGCCGAGCCCGACCCCTGGCGGACGTCCACGTCCGGCTCCGGGGGAGGAGCGGGGCTCGTCCATCGGGCCCGCGCCGCGCGCATCCATGGCCTCGCCAGAGGGCGACGCGAATGGTTCGCGGATGCGCCGCATGCCGGTGGAGCGCGAGCGGGGGCCCGCGCCCCGGGCCTCCACGGGCGCTCCGGCAGGGGATGCGAACGGCTCCCAGATGCGCCGCATGCCGGTGGAGCGCGAGCGGGGGCCCGCGCCTCGTGCCTCCACGGGCGCTCCGGAAGGGGACGCGAACGGCTCCCAGATGCGCCGCATGCCGGTGGACCGGGGCTCGTCGGTGGGCCCCGCGCCCCGCGCCTCCACCGGGGCCGTTCCGGGCCGCAGGGAGCCAGAGGGCAGCGCCCGGCCGTCGCGTCCCGCCCGGCCGGATCCAGAAGGGGCCCGCATCGGCCCTCCGCCCTCGCGGCTGGGCGCACGCGGTGCGTCACGGCCGCCGGCGGAGCCGGCCTCGCCGGAGGGGCGCTCCGTCCGGGTCGAGCGCCCCTCGCGTCCCCCCGCCGACGCGGCGGAGCGCGCCCCCCGGCGCCCGGAGCCGTCCGGGGAGCCCTCCGAGGGGGCCCGGGTGCTTCGCTCGCGCACCGGCGGCCGTCCCTCGGCGCGTCCTGGACCGGAGGGCGAGCCGGAGCGTCCCCCGCGCGTGCTCTCCAGCCAGGCGTCGTCCTCCCGGTCCTCGGAGGGAACCCAGGTGGGCCGCCGGCGCCCCCCTCCCACCGACCGGCCGGGCCCGGATGACGCGGGCGGCCCCGGAGGGCGTGGACCGCGCGGCGGAACGCGCTAGCATCCGGTCTCCAAGGAGCAACCCATGGCGATCGGCAAGGTAATCAAGGGGGACGGGTTGGCGGAGTCGGTGGTCGTCGCCACGTCCGAGCGACCGGCGCTGCGTCCGCCTCGCGCGGGCGTGATGAACGCCGAGGTCTTCGAGGCGCGTCAGGGGGCCCAGGGCATCATCGAGGAGGCCCAGCGCGAGCGTGAGCGCATCCTCGCCGAGGCCCAGCGCGAGAAGGAGGAACTCTTCGCCAAGGCGAAGGACCTGGGCCGTCAGGAGGGCATTGCCCAGGCCACGGAGCTGCTCCTGCGCGCGAAGATGCAGGCCGGGGAGATGCTCAACTCCCACGAGCAGGACATCATCGCGCTGGCGCTGAAGATGGCGGAGAAGATCCTCGGCCGCGACCTGGAGCGCGAGCCGGAGCTGCTGGTGGACATGTGCGCCGCGGCCATCGACAACCTCCGCAACGCGCGCGCCATGGTCTTGCGCGTGCACCCGAAGACGGCCACGGTGCTGCGCGCCAAGCGCCCGGCGCTGATGGAGCTCATCGGCCGCACGGTGGACCTGGCCATCAAGGAGGACCCGGAGGTCGCCGCCGTGGGCTGCATCGTGCAGACGGAGTACGGCACCGTGGACGCGCAGTTGCCCACGCAGCTGGAGATGCTCCAGAACCTCCTGCAGCCGGACACGGCGCGCAAGAACGGGCCTCCCTGAGCCTTCCGGCCCCCGCCGCGCCCTAGAGCCTCCAGGAGTCCGCCATGGCCATCGACCTCTCGCGCTACTACGACCTCATCAAGGAAGCGTCCCTCGTCCGCGTGCGCGGCCGTGTCACCGAGCTGACGGGCCTCGTCATCAAGGCGAGCGTGCCCAACGTGCGCATCGGCGAGGTGGTGCTCGTCAAGAACCGCCAGCGTGGCCTGATGAAGTCGGAGGTCGTGGGCTTCGTGGGCGATGAAGTCATGCTCATGCCCCTGGGCGAGCTGTACGGCATCGGCCCGGACAGCGAGTGCATCCCCACGGGTCGTCCGCTCACCATCAAGTGCGGCGACGGGCTCCTGGGGCGCGTGCTCAACGGCATCGGCGAGCCCATGGACGGCAAGCCCCTGGAAGGGGAGGGCTTCATCGACTGGTCCGTGGACCGGGACTGCCCGGACCCCTTCACCCGCCAGCGCATCGAGCGGCCGCTGCCCCTGGGCGTGCGCTGCATCGACGGGCTCCTCACCGTGGGCGAGGGCCAGCGCGTGGGCCTCTTCGCCGGCTCCGGCGTCGGCAAGTCCACGCTGATGGGCCAGATTGCCCGCAACACCCAGGCGGACCTGAGCGTCGTGGCGCTCATCGGCGAGCGCGGTCGTGAGGTGCGCGAGTTCATCGAGGACGCGATGGGCGAGGAGGGCATGAAGCGCGCCGTGCTGGTGTGCGCCACGTCCGACCAGCCCAGCCTCGTGCGTCTGCGCGCCGCCTACGTCGCCACGGCCATCGCGGAGTACTTCCGCGAGCGCGGCGGCAACGTGCTGTTCATGCTCGACACGGTGACGCGTCTGGCGCGCGCCCAGCGCGACATCGGCCTCGCCATCGGCGAGCCCCCGGCGCGTCAGGGCTACCCGCCCAGCGTCTTCTCCATGCTGCCGCGCATCCTGGAGCGCACGGGCAACTCGGCGAAGGGCAAGTGCACCGCCATCTACACCTGCCTCGTGGCCGGCGGTGACATGGAAGAGCCCATCGCCGACGAGGTCCGAGGTATTCTCGACGGCCACTTCATCCTCAACCGTGAGCTGGGCGCGCGAAACCAGTGGCCCGCCATGGACGTGCTCCAGAGCCTCAGCCGTGTGATGAGCGGCATCGTCAGCAAGGAGCACAAGAAGGCCGCCGGCAAGCTGCGCGAGACGCTCGCCACCTACGAGAAGCAGCGCGACCTGATCCTCCTGGGCGCCTACCAGGCGGGCGCGGACCCCAAGACGGATTACGCCATCGAGAAGTACGACGCCATCATCGACTTCCTCAAGCAGGACACCCACTCCAACTCCCCGTACGAGGAGACCGTGGAGCAGCTCATCGCCCTGTTCGAGGAGTGACCCGGGCCCGCTTCCGGGCGGTGTGGGTGGACGGGGCGGTTTTTGGGTAGGATGTCCACACCATGCCCCCGTACCGGTTGCAGTCGTTGCTGGATATGCGTGAGAAGGCGAAGGAGGAGGCCGAGCAGGCCTTCTCCGACGCCGTCAAGGCGCTGGCGAAGGAAGAGAAGGAGCAGGCGCGCCTGGAGGCGGAGCTGGAGCGCCGCCGCAAGGAGCGCAAGGCCAAGGTCGCCGAGTACTTCCAGCAGATCATGGCCAAGGGCGCCGGCATCAACGGCATGAACATGATGGGCCGCTTCGAGGAGCGCCTGAAGGACGAGGAGGCCCAGGTCTCCCTCCAGATCGAGCACCAGAAGGAGGTGGTCCGGACGGCGGGCCGCCTGGTGGAGCAGCGCCGCATGCTGATGGCGGAGGCGGCCAAGGAGCTCAAGGCCATCGAGAAGAACAAGGAGAAGTTCGTCAAGCAGGTCCGCAAGGAACGCCAGGAGCGGGAGGAGTTGAACCAGGAGGAGATCGGCAACGCCTTGTTCCTGGCCCGCCAGCGCAAGTAACCTCCCGCCGCCTTCCGCCCGAGTCTGGAGAGACGCCATGAGCCGAGTTGATGACGATCGCGATGCCGCGCGCTTGGCGGAGCGGATGATCCAGGAGCGCAAGCTCGCGGAGGCGAAGACCCAGAAGCGCCTGCAGGGCGAATCCGTCTTCTCCAAGCTGGTCCAGCAGGGCCAGGCCGAGCAAGCCCAGCCCAAGCAGGCGCAGGAGCTGAAGCAGCCCCTGGGCAAGCAGGTGCTGGCGCGCCTCACGCAGGGGCAGGGCAAGACCTTCGACGAGAAGCTGGCCCAGAAGGAGACCCCCTTCGCGAAGCCGGGGGAGACCACCCAGGGCGCCCAGCAGTCCCAGCGCAACAGCGAGTCTCAGCAGCTGTCCAAGGGCGGGGAGGCCCGCCGGTCGGAGGTCGTGGAGGAGAAGCGCTCCACCGACGTCCGCGAGGGCGACATGACCAAGGCCGAGGGACAGGCCGGCCGGCTGAGCCAGGAGAAGGGCGAGCTGAAGATCGACGTCAACGCCGGCGGCGGCAAGGGCTCGGGCGGGGGAGGCAGCAAGGAGAAGGACGACAAGGGCGGGCAGATGGCCGCCGCGGGCTTCCGCTTCAACCCCGCGCTGATGGCGCCGGTGCCGGTGGCCAAGCCCAAGGACACGGCGGGCTCCGAGCGGCTGCGCGCCATGGCGAACGAGATCGCCCAGAAGATCGTCGAGCGCGTGCGCGTGGGCACCAACGCCGCGGGCAACGCGGAGTTCCAGATCGACCTGCGCGGCGACGTGCTCAACGGCCTGTCCATCAAGGTCAGCGCGAAGAACGGGAAGATCTCCGCCGTCTTCAGCGGCAACGACCGCGACACCTTGAAGATGCTGGAAGAGCAGAGCGACGGCCTGCGCAGCGCCCTGGGCGGCCGGGGACTGGCGCTTGAAAATCTGAGGTTCGAGGCCAAGACATGAGCCTGGAGCCGGACGACGAGCCCGGAGTCTTCGAGCGCACCATGCTGGTCGACACCCGGAAGCTGGGGCCGCCCCCGAAGCCCGCCCAGCCTCCGGCGCCGGCCCCCGCGCCGGTCTCGCAGTGGCGGCCGTTCGCGTTCACCAACCTGGAGAAGGTGGGGCGCGCGCAGGGGCAGCTGGCGGAGCGCCTGCGGTGGCTGACGCCCAGCGCGGGCACGCTGGAGACGGTGTGCGCGCGTCTCAAGTCCCTCTTCGACGTGGACGTGCGCCTGTCGGTGGAGTCCGCGCAGGCGCGCCCCATGACGGAGCTGCGCCGCTTCCTGGGCGACCCGTCCTTCCTCGCGGTGCTGGCCCCCGGCGCGCTCAAGGGCCGGGCCATCCTCGAAGTCGAGCTGTCGCTGGCGCACTCGGCGGTGGACCTGCTGCTGGGCGGCGCCGGTGAGACGGTGGGCCTGCGGCCCCTGACGGACATCGAGGAGGGCGTGATGGGCTACGTCGTCCTGGAGGCCCTGAAGGAGCTGGTGCCCGGGCTGCAGCCGGGCGTTCCCCGGCCCCGGCTGGACGGCGTGGCGCGCGGCGTGGATGAGGTCTCCGCGCGCCTGGGCGAGGACGGCCCGATGCTGGCGGTGCACCTGAACGCGGTGGTGGGCACGCACCGCGGCATCGTGCGGCTGGTGGTGCCTTCCGCGGTGCTGGAGGCGGCCGAGCCCGCCGTGGAGAGCGCCCAGCGGCGCGAGCAGCGCCGTCAGGACATGAGGGCCAACGGGCGGCGCCTGTCCGCGCTGCGCGACTGGCTGCGCGCGGAGATCGGCGTGGCGGAGCTGTCCGCCCAGGACCTGGCGTCGCTGCGCGTCAAGGACGTGCTGCTCCTGGACCTGCTGTCGGCGCGGCCGGACCGGGGCGAAGCCGGCACGGCGCAGCTGCGGCTGGGCCTGGGCCGCACCGGCCACATGGCGGCGGACGTGTTCGTGGAGAGCGGCCGCTACCGGGCGCGCATCACGGACATCATCCCCGGCGAGCCGGGCAACCCCCAGGGTGGGGAGCCCGGGAGCGGGTCGGGAGAGAACGAGGACTTCACCAACCCGGAGCTGGGCGTTCCTCCGGAACTCGAAGGGGCGGCATTGGACGACAACAACCGGGACGGAAGCGATCTGCTCAGCGACCTGCCCCTGCAGGTGGCGGTGGAGCTGGCGCGCGTGCCCATCACGGCCGAACAGGTGGTGGGCCTGCGCACAGGCCAGGTCATCGACCTGCGCCGCGGGGCCGGCGAACCCGTGGACCTGTCGGTGAACGGCAAGGTGGTGGCCCGGGGCGAGCTCGTGGAGCTGGAGGGACAGCTCGGCGTGCGCATCATCCACCTGAGCTGATGCGCTTGCGCCCGTGCGTCACACGGCAGGCGGGCAGGGAGGCGTGCTCGTGCCCGGGCCCGTGGCGGTCCTGACTCGGGTGCACTAGGCTCGCGCCCACCCATGGCGGTCCTCGGTCTCTCCTCCTCGCGCCTGTTGCTCGGCGCCGTGCTCCTCTTCGCGTCGCCCGCCGTGCTGGCGCAGGCGCCCGCGGCCTCGTCGCCGGACGCCTCCGTGGCGGCGCCGGCCCCGGAGGCGACCGTGCCCGTGGCTCCGACGGCCGCGAAGGACGCGGCGCCTCGGGAAGCGACTCCCCACGAGGCGGCTTCCACGGAAGCGGCTCCCGCGGTGGCTCCGGCCGCCGTGGGGGATGGCGCGGCCCGCGCGAAGCGGCACGCGGACGAGCTGGACCGCGAGCTGGGCGTGCCGGAGTCCGAAGCCGCCGAGGCGCAGGAGAGCCTGGGCTGGGTGGTGGTGCGCACGGTGGCGCTCCTGGGCGCGGTGCTCGCGGCCATCTACCTCACGCTCAACGTGGGCCTGCGCCGGCTGATGGGGTTGCAGGGCGTGCCCGTGGGCAAGGCGTCGGTCGTGTCGGTGATGGAGCGCATCCCGTTGGATCAACGGCGCACGCTCTTCGTCGTGAAGGCCGCGGACGAGTACCTGCTGGTGGGTGGCGGCGAGGGTGGCGTGCAACTGGTTTCGAAGCTGGACCGCGACGCCGTGGAGCGCATCCGCACCGCGCGCCCTCCGTCGTCGCCGGTCTCCCTGAGTCCTTTCCTCCAGAAGCTCCTCTCCCGCCGGACTGGTGGCACCACGCCGCCGCCGGGCGTCTGAAGGCCGTCCCGTGAACCGTTCGTCTGCTGCCCGCCCGCTCCTGTTCCGCGCTCCGCCCTGGCTCTTCGCGGCGCTCGTGTCGCTGCACCCCTTCGTCGCGTCCGCGGCGAAGAAGGGCGGGGACGCGATTCCGGACGCCGTGGTGAAGGAGGCGGTGAGCACCGACTCCTTCACCTCCCGTCCGCTCATCCTCATCCTCGCGCTCGCGGCCATGTCGCTGGTCCCGTTCGCGCTGATGATGGTGACCAGCTTCGTGAAGATTTCGGTGGTGCTCTCCATCGTCCGCTCGGCGCTGGGCACCCAGCAGATTCCGCCCACCCAGGTCATCACCGGCCTGGCCATCATCCTCACCGTCTACATCATGGCCCCCGTGGGCCAGGAGATGTACCGGGCGGGCGGCCTCGACATCTGGTCCCGGGGAACGTCGGTGTTCTCCTCGGAGACGGTGGGCACGATGCTGGGGGCCGCGGACAAGTCCAAGGAGCCCCTGCGCGAATTCCTGATGAAGAAGGTCACCAACAAGGACCGCACGCTCTTCTTCAGCCTGGCGAAGAAGATGCGCAAGGAGGAGGACCGCAAGGACATTGGCCCGAACGACTTCATGGTCATCGTCCCGGCCTTCGTCGTGTCCGAACTGAAGGAGGCCTTCCAGATTGGCTTCCTCTTGTTCGTGCCCTTCATCGTCATCGACATGGTGGTGGCCAACATCCTGCTGGCGCTGGGCATGCACATGCTGTCGCCCACGACCATCTCCATGCCCTTCAAGCTCTTGTTGTTCGTGCTCGTGGACGGCTGGTACCTCATCGCCAAGGGCTTGGTCATCGGCTACCTGTAAGGAGCCCCGTACTTCCATGAATCAGCTCACGTTCATCACCCAGGAGGCGCTGTTCCTGGTGCTCGTGGTCTCCGCGCCGCCGGTGCTCATGAGCCTCCTGGTGGGCTTCCTCATCTCCCTGTTCCAGGCCACCACGCAGATCCAGGAGCAGACGCTCACGTTCGCGCCCAAGGTCGTCCTCGTCTTCGGCGTGCTGGCCATGACGGGCCCGTGGATTGGCGGCCAGCTCCTGCGCTTCACGTTCCACGTCTTCGACCGCTTCCCGGCGCTCATCGGCAGATGAACATCGGCGAGGCCATGGCCGAGCTGGGCGCTCGGGTCAACCTGTCGGTCATCATCTTCACGATGGCACTCATCATGTGCCGCGTGATGCCCATCCTCATCTTCAGCCCGTTCCTGGGCGGCGAGGTCGTCCCCTCGGAGATGAAGCTGGGCCTCGGCCTGATGGTGTCCGCGGTGCTCTTCCCGTCCGTCGCGGACCGGATGGACAAGATCCCCCTGAGCGCGCTCCCGTACATCGGGCTCATGCTCAAGGAGATCTTCATCGGCGTGGCGCTGTCGTACGTCGTGAACATGGTGTTCGACGCGGCCCGCACGGCCGGCACCCTGATGGACACCATGTCGGGCAGCAACAACGCCCAGCTCTACGTGCCGCAGCTGGGCACCCAGGTGTCGCTCTTCTCCAGCCTCAAGGTGCAGCTGTGCGTGGTGCTGTTCCTGTCGCTGGACGGGCACCACATCATCATCCGCGCGCTGGCGGAGAGCCTCGCCGTCGTGCCGCTGGAGGGCTTCCCTCACTTCAGCCGTGGCGTGTGGCCCTTCTTCGACCTGATGATCCGCTCGTTCGCGGACCTGCTGAAGATCAGCCTGGCGCTGGCGGGCCCGGGGATGGTGGCGGCGTTCGTCACCGACCTGTCCCTGGGCGCCATCAACCGCGTCGCGCCGCAGATCCAGGTGTTCTTCATCTCCATGTCCCTCAAGCCGCTGGTGGGCGTGTTGATCATGTTCATCGCCGTCCATGTCGTGGTTGGCCGCATGCAGCAGGAACTGGCCAACATGCTCCGCATGGTCCAGCACGCCATCCAGCTGCTGGCCTGAGCCGCCTGAGCCTCCCGGGATTCCTCCATGTCGGACGAGAGTGGCGACAAAACAGAAGAACCGTCGCATAAGAAGCTCGACGACGCGCGCAAGAAGGGGCAGACCTGGAAGAGCAAGGACCTGACGGGCGTGGCCGTGCTCGTCGCGGGCCTGGGCATCGTCAAGGGCTCCTGGGACAAGGTGGAGACGGAGCTCTCCACGCTCTTCCGCTTCAGCTTCGACGCCATCGCCCACTCGCAGGACCTGCGCCTGGCGACGTTGCAGCTGCTCATCATGGGCGTGCGCACGCTGCTCCTGCTCACCATCCCGGTGGTGGCGGGGGCGGCGGTGCTGGGCGGGCTGATGGACTTCCTGCAGGTCGGGTCGCTCTTCACCATCGACCCGCTCATCCCCAAGTTCGACAAGCTCAACCCCATCGCGGGGTTGAAGAACATGTTCTCCAAGAAGTCCTTCGTGGAGCTCTTGAAGAACCTCATCAAGATCTCCGTCGCCGCCTACGTCGTCTACGGCGTGGTGCGCGACTCGATGCCGCTGGTCATCGAAACGGTGCGGCAGGACCCGCACGGCATCATGGCCATCATGGGGGAGATCATCTACCGGGTGGGCGTGCGCATCGTGATGCTCTTCGTCATCTTCGGCGTGTTCGACGTGTGGTGGCAGCGCAAGTCGTTCATGAAGGACATGATGATGACGAAGGAGGAGGTGAAGAAGGAGTACAAGCAGAGCGAAGGCGACCCGCACCACAAGGCCAAGCGCAAGGAGCTCCACCATGAGATCATGGAGGGAGCCCAGATGGAGGCGGTGAAGGACGCGAGCGTCATCGTCACCAACCCGGACCACGTCGCGGTGGCGCTGCAGTACGACCAGAACAAGGATGGGGCGCCGCGGGTGCTGGTGAAGGGCATGGACGCCAAGGCGGAGCGCATCAAGGCGCTGGCGCGCGAGGCGGACGTGCCCCTCCTGCGCAACGTCCCGCTGGCGCACGCGCTGTTGCGCGTGGAGGTGGGCGAGGAGGTCCCGGAGGAGCTCTACGACGCCGTCGCGGAAGTGCTGAACTTCGTCTACGGGCTCAAGCAGCAGCAGAACGCGGCGCCGCCAGCGCGCGCCTGAGGAGGAGGCCATGGCCAGCGACGACGAGGCGGACATCGCCATCGCCATCAAGTACGACAGCAAGGCGGACGGCGCGCCTCGCGTGGTTGCGAAGGGCATGCGCCTCAAGGCGGAGAAGATCCGGGAGATCGCCAAGCAGTACGGCATCCCGGTGATGCGCAACGTGTCCCTGGCGCACGCCCTGTACCGGGTGGACGTGGGGCAGGAAGTGCCCGAGGAGCTGTACGACGCGGTCGCGGAGGTGCTGAACTTCGTCTACGCGCTCCAGCGGGAGCAGCAGGCGGGCGGACGCTGAAGGGGGCTGGACGCGGCCCCCCCACCTGTATTGAAGTCGGGCCACCATGGCCAGAATCAACAATCAACCCCCCAGCACCGCGCTTTGGCCCTGGGGAGGTCCCCGCAGCGTCCGCGAGCGGCTGGTGGATCCGTCCCAGCTGGATCGGGCGAAGAAGCTCCGCAAGGCAGGCAATCCGAAGAACCCCTCGCTGGCGAGCGCCGCGCTGCTGGACTTCATCGGGCCCGCGCATTCGTCGGAGGAGCTCCGGCTGCCGCTGCCGCCGCACCCGGGCGGGCACGACGCGGACCTGGAGGGCTTCAGCGACCGGCCGCACCTGGCCAGCGTCGCCGGACGTGGGGACGACGGGCAGCGCCGGATGCTGGAGCGCGGCCTGGCCCGCGTGAACGCGCCGCCGGAGCGCCTGGAGCGCCTCAAGGCCCTCCTGCATCGCGAGTCCGCGATGCTGGGCCTGGTGGATCAGGTCAACGCGGAGTCGCAGGAGATCATCCGCCGCATGTGGGAAGAGCAGAAGGACGAGGGCTACTGACCCATGGCGGCGCTGGACCCGGAGGACCCGCAGGACGAGGCGAAGCTCACCGCGCTCCTGCAGCGCTGGGCGGAAGGGAAGGCCACGCTCCGCGAGGTGCGCGGCTATTCCAACGACGAGCTGTACGCCATCGCCAAGACGGCCTACTTCTTCTTCTACCAGGGCCGGGTGGCGGAGGCCCGCACGCTCTTCCAGGGGCTGTACGCCATCAACCCCACGGACGTGTACTTCGCGAAGGCGCTCGGGGTGGTGGAGATGGCCGCGGGCAACGGGCAGGGCGCGCTCGCCGCCTTCGACGTGGCCGCGAAGCTGGCGCCGCAGGACCCCGCGGTCTACGTGGGCCGGGCAGAGGTGAAGTTGGCCATCGGACAGAAGCCGCAGGCGCTCGAGGACCTCCGCCGCGCCGCCGCCATGACGCCCGCGGATGATCCGGTGGTGCGCAAGGCCGGCGCCATGGTGAACGCGCTCACCCGGCGCTGATCCTCGGTGGGGCGTGTCACCGGGACGTTGGCTGTGGAAGCCGAGTAAACTCTGTTAGGCTCGAATCATTCACTGCAACCGATGGAGAGGTTCATGGCCCCCCCCACCCAGAAGAAGGAAGTTCCGCAGCTGCCGCCGGAGCCGCCGGAGCTCACCGCGAAGCGCGAGAAGCTGCTGGTGGATCTGGACGAGCAGTCCAAGTCCGCGACGGGTGTGTTCCAGCAGGTGCTGCGCAACATGCGCAAGCTGGTGGCGTCCTCCGCCCCTACCGCGCCGTTGGACCAGCAGCTCTACACGGACGTGAAGGACGCGCTCACGCGCTTCATGAAGGAGCCCATCCTTCCGCCCCCGCCCATCCTCGGCCAGGTGGTGGAGTACCTCCAGTACCGCATCACCACCTACGGCATGACCATCCAGAAGATGGCGCTCGAGATGAACCCCGAGATCGCCGGCAAGATGGCCATCCCGGCCCCGGGGGCCGCGGCCCCCGCGCCGGCCGCACCCGCCGCGCGCGCCAACCCCAAGGGCCCGTCCGACGGCTTCGAGAGCTCCAGCAAGGGGAAGATGAACCTCAACCCCGAGTTCGCGGGCACGCCTGATCCGAAGGCGGAGCAGCAGCAGCTGGAGTCCTTCAAGGCCTGGATGAAGAATCCGGCGCTTGGGAAGTTGAAGGGCTGACAGTTCGGCGGTTCCCGGAAGGGCAGGAGGAGTGGGAAAATGATCCTGGAAATCCCCCACGAAACTCCAACCTCCTTCCAGCGATAAACTTGTTGTAGCTGCTTCGATACCAACCTCTCGTCTCCTGAAGGAGTCCCCCATGGCCAGCGGCCTCGCGAACGTCCTCTCCACCGCCATCAGCACCTCCAACTCCCAGCGCTCTTCGATGGACGACATGATCGCCCAGGCGCCGCCGGAGCAGCGCGGCTTCCTGGAGGCGCAGAA